>NZ_JASHFI010000001.1:0-300000 GCF_047460875.1 Streptococcus infantis
CATAAGATTCTTTCTAATGATGGTTTGGTCACTTTTCATTATAGGTCTTATGGGACTTTTTTTCTACAACAAAATAGGCTCCATAATTCCTATGGTGGTTTTACCCACTACAGAAATTATAGAGCCTAAATTACCTTCCTTTATCAGGGAGGTAGTTTTTGATTATGTTAAAACACAACATTAAAGTGTTATACATTCTAGTCCCAAGTCAGTCTTAAGTAAAATTCGAATGTTTATACTGTAAGAGTTTTTTTCTAGCCTAAAAAATGGTATAATAGCATGTAAAACTAGAAATAATAAGGGAAAATAAAAATATTTTTCCGAAAGATAGGTGACATATGAAAATAAGTAAAAGGCACCTGCTGAATTATTCCATTTTGATTCCTTATCTACTTTTATCCGTTTTAGGATTGATTGTAGTTTATTCGACAACTAGTGCGTCCCTCATCCAGGAAGGAAAGAGTGCATTATATCTAGTGCGAAATCAGGGGATTTTCTGGATAGCCAGTTTATTCTTAATAGCCTTAATCTATAAATTAAAACTAGGATTTCTCCGTAATGAGCGATTGATCTTTATTGTCATGTTTGCCGAGCTGATTCTTCTAGCTCTAGCACGTTTAATCGGTACTCCCATCAATGGAGCCTATGGCTGGATCAAGGTTGGACCGGTCACGATTCAACCAGCAGAGTATCTAAAGATTATTATCATTTGGTACTTGGCTCAACGTTTTTCAAAACAACAAGATGAGATTGCGGTTTATGACTTCCAAGTTTTAACCCTTAATCAGTGGTTGCCAAGAGCCTTTAATGATTGGCGTTTTGTCCTCTTGGTCATGATTGGTAGTTTGGCAATCTTCCCTGACCTTGGAAATGCAACCATCTTGATTTTAGTATCCTTGCTCATGTATACCATTAGTGGGATTGCCTATCGCTGGTTCTCAACTATACTGGGACTGCTGGCTGGAACATCCATTCTTTCCTTGACTGCCATTCGGTTTATCGGTGTTGAAAAATTCTCAAAAATTCCTGTATTTGGTTATGTTGCCAAGCGTTTCAGTGCTTTTTTCAACCCCTTTAATGACCTAGCGGGATCTGGGCATCAGTTGGCTAATTCTTACTATGCAATGGTTAACGGTGGCTGGTTTGGTCTTGGATTAGGAAATTCCATTGAAAAAAGAGGTTATCTACCAGAAGCTCATACAGACTTTGTCTTTTCGATTGTGATAGAGGAGTTTGGATTTGTAGGAGCTAGTCTTATTTTGGCTCTTCTATTCTTCTTAATTCTTCGTATTATTTTGGTTGGTATTCGAGCGAGAGATCCTTTCAACTCAATGGTGGCAATCGGTATTGGTGGAATGATTCTGATACAGGTATTTGTTAACATTGGCGGTATATCAGGCTTGATCCCTTCAACAGGGGTAACCTTCCCCTTCCTATCGCAAGGAGGAAACAGTCTCTTGGTCCTATCAGTAGCCATCGCCTTTGTGTTGAATATTGATGCCAGCGAAAAACGTGCCAAACTCTATCGCGAATTAGAAGCGCAACTCTAAGACATAATATGACAAGGAGAAAAAAATGTCTCTTCAAAAGTTAGAAAATTTTAGTAACAAAGCTGTCGTACAAGAAGAAGTGCAAATCTTGACAGAAATGCTCGAAGATATTACAAGAAACATGCTTGCACCAGAGACCTTTGATAAAATCATGCAGTTAAAAGAACTTTCGACTGCAGCAGACTATCAAGGACTTGATAAAGTGGTAACTAGTCTATCAAACGATGAAATGGTCTACATTTCAAGATATTTCTCTATCTTACCACTCTTAATTAACATTTCCGAAGACGTAGACTTGGCTTACGAGATTAACCACCTAAATAATGTTGATCAAGATTATCTGGGTAAATTGTCTACAACTATCAAAATGGTGGCTGAGAAAGAAAACGCTAGAGAGATTCTCGAGCACCTGAACGTGGTGCCTGTTTTGACAGCCCATCCTACTCAGGTACAACGTAAGAGTATGTTGGACTTGACCAATCATATCCATACCCTTTTACGTAAATATCGTGACGTGAGAATGGGCCTCATCAACAAAGAAAAATGGCACAATGATCTTCGTCGCTATATTGAGATTATCATGCAGACTGATATGATTCGTGAGAAGAAACTGAAAGTAACCAACGAAATCACAAATGTGATGGAATACTACAATAGTTCCTTCCTTCAGGCTGTTCCTAATCTGATGCTTGAGTACAAGCGCCTAGCAAAAGAACAGGGAATTGACCTAAAACAAGCTAAACCAATTACAATGGGAATGTGGATCGGTGGAGACCGTGATGGAAATCCATTCGTGACAGCTGAGACACTTATGCGTTCAGCTACCATTCAAAGTGAAGTGGTTTTGAACTATTATATCAGTAAGATTTCTAGTCTTTATCGTACCTTCTCTCTTTCAACGAATTTATCAAAAACTAGCAAAGCGGTTGAAGAAATGGCTGCTCAGTCTGGAGATACATCAGTCTTTCGTGAGAAAGAACCCTATCGTCGCGCCTTTCATTTGATTCAATCCAAATTGATTCAAACACTCTTGAATTTAAAAGAATGGTCTGTTGTTGGCTCGTCAGCTGATGAACGTCATCCTGTTGAACGTCTTCTAGGTACTCAAGGACATCAACAAGGAGTGATTACAGACTATATTAGTAATCGACTTTCAGGAGCTATTCAAGAGCTAGCTGAAGATCGTCCACCATTTTACGAAACAGTTGAAGAGTTCAAAAAAGATCTATATACCATTAAGGATTCATTACTTGAAAACAAGGCAGAGTCCTTGCTTACTGGTGAGTTCGCCGAGCTTTTAGAAGCTGTAGAAGTCTTTGGTTTCTTCTTGGCTTCCATCGACATGCGTCAAGACTCAAGTGTTCACGAGGCCTGTGTGGCAGAATTGTTGGCATCTGCTGGAATCAATGACCACTATAGTGATTTGTCAGAAGATGAAAAATGTGACTTACTTTTACATGAGTTATTAGAAGATCCTCGAATCTTGTCTGCAACCCATGCTGAGAAGTCTGAACTACTCGAAAAAGAGTTAGCTATTTTCCAAACAGCACGTGAATTAAAAGACCGTTTGGGAGAAGATGTCATTCGTCAAACGATTATCTCTCACGCAACCAGCGTATCAGATATGCTTGAATTGGCAATTATGCTCAAAGAAGTCGGTCTTGTGGATGCTGAAAAAGCGCGTGTTCAGATTGTACCACTCTTTGAAACGATCGAAGACTTGGATCATTCTGAAGAAACTATGAGAAAGTATTTCTCTCTACCACTTGCTAAGAAATGGATTGCTTCAAAAAACAATTACCAAGAAATCATGCTTGGCTACTCTGATAGTAACAAGGATGGTGGTTATCTATCCTCTTGTTGGACACTCTACAAGGCTCAACAACAATTGACAGCCATCGGTGATGAGTTTGGTGTTAAGGTAACCTTCTTCCACGGTCGTGGTGGTACAGTTGGTCGTGGTGGTGGCCCTACTTATGACGCTATTGCCTCACAGCCACTTAAGTCTATCAAAGATCGTATCCGTTTGACCGAGCAAGGGGAAGTGATTGGAAATAAATACGGAAACAAGGATGCAGCTTACTATAACCTTGAAATGTTGGTTTCAGCAGCAATCAACCGTATGATTACTCAAAAGAAGAGCGACACTAATACTTCAAATCGCTATGAGGCAATTATGGATCAGGTTGTAGGTCGTAGCTATGATATTTACCGTGAACTTGTATTCGGAAATGAACATTTCTATGATTATTTCTTTGAGTCTAGTCCGATCAAGGCGATTTCAAGTTTCAATATTGGTTCTCGACCGGCCGCTCGTAAAACCATCACTGAAATCGGTGGTCTGCGCGCTATTCCTTGGGTATTCTCATGGTCACAAAGTCGTGTCATGTTCCCAGGTTGGTATGGTGTTGGTTCAAGCTTCAAGGAATTTATTGACCAAGATCCTAAAAATATTGAAATCCTTCGTGACATGTATAAAAATTGGCCTTTCTTCCAGTCACTTTTATCTAATGTTGACATGGTCTTGTCTAAGTCAAATATGAATATTGCTTTTGAGTACGCACAACTTTGTAGCAGTGAAGAAGTCCAAGCGATCTACCATACTATCTTGGATGAATGGCAGTTGACCAAGGATGTCATTTTGGCTATCGAAGGGCAAGACGACCTCTTGGCTGAAAACCCATATTTGAAAGCCAGTCTAAAATATCGCATGCCTTACTTCAATATTCTAAACTACATCCAGCTTGAGTTAATCAAGCGTCAACGTCGTGGGGAGCTATCTACACATGAGGAAAGATTGATTCATACGACCATTAACGGAATTGCTACTGGATTGCGTAATTCGGGCTAATTTCCATCGTCTTTTTCGAAAAATCCGTAGGAATTTTACTTTTTTTAAAAAATAATTCATAAAATTACTTGACAAGTTTTAGTAAAATGATATAATTTAACCATTCAGAAAGTAATCATTGAAATTTTTTAGAGAATCTGTGGTTGGTGGAAACAGATAGATGAAGGTGATGAAAATTGGGCTGAATGTTATAAAGAATTTGAAATCATAAGAATTCGGTGCGCACACCTTACAGTGCAACTCGTGAAGCGAGATTGAGAGATAGGGGTATTCCCTATAATTGAGGTGGCACCGCGCATCGACGTCCTCACACAAGTTTTTTGTGTGAGGACTTTTTCTATGGGGAGGAAAAAATTATGGAAATCAAACGATGGCGACGCTTGGTTAAGCGATTTAAAAGGTAAAATTAGAAGAAAGAATTGAAAAATAAGGAGAAATAAAATGAATAAACGATTAATGGGAATTATCGCAGCATTAGCGGTTTTAGTTGGTGGAAGCCTAATCTACTCTACTCTAACAAAACGAGAAACAAAGACCGAAACAACTAATAAGACAGCCAAGGTTGGTGTTCTTCAGTTTGTCAGCCATCCATCACTCGACTTGATTTACCAAGGGATCCAAGATGGACTTGCTGAAGAAGGCTATAAAGGTGACCAAGTTAAAATCGACTTTATGAACTCAGAAGGTGACCAAAGTAAGGTTGCTACAATGAGTAAGCAATTAGTCGCAAACGGAAACGATGTAGTTGTTGGAATCGCAACACCAGCAGCGCAAGGTCTCGCAAGCGCAACAAAAGACCTTCCTGTTATCATGGCAGCAGTAACAGACCCAATTGGTGCTAACCTCGTAACAGATTTGAATAAACCAGGTGGGAACATCACTGGAGTTTCTGACCACAACCCTGCTGAACAACAGGTTGAATTGATTAAAACTTTGACACCTGATGTCAAAACAATTGGTGCCCTTTACTCAAGTAGCGAAGATAACTCTAAGTCACAGGTTGAAGAGTTCAAGGCTTACGCTGAAAAAGCTGGCTTAAAAGTCGAAACATTTGCTGTTCCATCAACTAACGAAATCGCTTCAACAGTTAACGTTATGACTGGAAAAGTAGATGCAATCTGGGTTCCAATTGACAACACAATCGCATCAGCATTTTCAACGGTTGTTTCAAGTAACCAAACAGCTAAAAAACCAATCTACCCAAGCGCAACAGCAATGGTAGAAGCAGGTGGTTTGGCATCAGTAGTTGTGGACCAACATGACCTTGGTGTTGCTACTGGTAAGATGATTGCTAAAGTATTGAAAGGTGAAAAACCTGCAGATACTCCAGTCAATGTCTTCTCAACTGGTAAATCAGTTATCAACAAAAAATTGGCTCAAGAACTTGGAATTACAATTCCTGAATCAGTCTTAAAAGAAGCTGGTCAAGTGATCGAATAAGAAAACGGGAGGAGTTGGATACATCTCCTCCAATTTTTAAAAGAAGGAAATGAATGTAACATGATAGTATCGATTATTTCACAAGGATTTGTCTGGGCTATCCTTGGCTTAGGAATCTTTATGACCTTTAGAATCCTCAACTTCCCAGATATGACAACTGAGGGCTCCTTCCCACTAGGAGGAGCAGTTGCAGTAACACTGATTACTCAAGGGGTTAATCCTTTTCTTGCTACCTTGGTAGCTGTTGGAGCAGGTTGTCTTGCAGGTTTAGCGACTGGTTTACTCTATACTAAAGGTAAAATTCCAACTCTCTTGTCAGGAATTCTAGTCATGACTTCCTGTCATTCTATCATGCTCATGATTATGGGAAGGGCTAACCTTGGTCTCTTGGGAACTAAGCAAATTCAAGATGTTCTTCCATTCTCATCTGAGGTTAATCAATTATTTACAGGATTGATTTTTGTAACTTTGGTTATTTTAGTGATGCTTTTCTTTTTAGATACTAAATTGGGGCAAGCTTATATCGCAACAGGGGATAATCCGGATATGGCTCGTAGTTTTGGTATCAATACTGGCCGTATGGAGCTTATGGGCTTGGTCTTGTCAAATGGTGTTATAGCTCTTGCTGGTGCCTTAATTGCCCAACAAGAAGGTTATGCAGATGTTTCTCGTGGTATCGGGGTTATCGTTGTTGGTCTTGCTAGCTTGATTATCGGTGAAGTACTCTTTAAGAGTCTTACTCTAGCAGAACGTTTGGTTACCATTGTTGTTGGTTCTATTAGCTACCAATTCCTAGTTTGGGGAGTTATTGCTCTCGGCTTTAACACAAGCTACCTCAGACTGTATAGTGCTCTTATCCTAGCAACTTGTCTTGTAATTCCAACCCTTAAGGATAAATATTTGAAAGGAATCAAGTTAAGCAAATGACAGCAATTGTAGAATTAAAAAATGCCACAAAAATTGTGAAGAATGGCTTTGACGAGGAGAAGATTATCCTAGACGATGTTTCGCTTGATATTTATGAACATGACTTCATCACAATCTTAGGTGGAAATGGAGCAGGGAAATCAACACTCTTTAATAGCATTGCGGGAACTCTGCCCTTGACTAGTGGTAGTATTCGCATCATGGGTGAGGATGTGACGAACTTTAGCCCTGAAAAACGTGCCAAGTATCTTTCTCGTGTCTTTCAAGATCCAAAGATGGGAACAGCTCCACGTATGACTGTTGCAGAAAACCTTTTGATTGCTAAGTTTCGTGGAGAAAAACGTGGTCTATTTCCAAGAAGACTGTCAGCTTACAAAGAAGAATTTCAAGCAACCATTGAGAAGGTTGGAAATGGCCTAGAGAAGCACTTGGATACCCCCATTGAATTTTTGTCAGGTGGACAAAGACAGGCCTTGAGTCTCTTAATGGCAACCCTAAAACGTCCAGAACTCCTTTTATTGGATGAACATACAGCAGCTCTTGATCCTAAAACAAGTGTAGCCTTGATGGAATTGACAGATAACTTTGTCAGCAAGGACCATCTGACAGCGCTTATGATTACCCATCATATGGAAGATGCTCTCAAGTATGGAAATCGTCTCATTGTCATGAAAGAAGGCCGAATCATCCAAGATTTGAACAAGGATGAAAAAGCTAAAATGAAGATTTCAGATTACTATCAACTGTTTGAGTAGATGATTTTTAAATCAAGTATTATTAAAAACTTAGAGGTGAATTTTTTACTTCTAAGTTTTTTAGTATTACTAGCTGTCCACAAAATCAGTGGCTATGTTTTCCATAGCTACGTTCAGATCCTACACTAATTTTCACCTCAACTATAAGGTATTTTTATTTTCACATTCTGATGAAAAAATTAAAATCGCTCATCTAGTTTACTACTTCAAACTCCTAGTTTTTTTCTGCTAATAATTCATATAATTATTTTGGGAGGTCAATCATGAAATATGGGTACACGAAGATTTCGACAAAGGGACGAAATCTGGATTAGAAGTTGCAAGCCTTGGGAAATTAGGGTGTGAGAAGATTATTACAGACAAGAAATCAGGAAAAAATTTTGTCCGGAAGAGATACCGGCGTTTGGCGAGATAGTTACGGGGGGAGGATGAGCTATACATCAAATCAAATGATTGCTTGGAACGCAACTATGAATAAATTATTGAACAGTAGTTCACTCTAACTGTAAAAAAAGAAATAGAAATTATTGTCCTTGATCTTCCCTTACTCAACACGAAGGAGCAGGTCAATGGTCTAACAGGGAAGTTCTAATCAGAGCTGCTACTTCAAATTATTAGTTTTGTAGCACAAGTAGTGCCCAAGAATATCAGAAAACGATAACAAGAAGGCATTCAAATTGCAAAAGATAAGGAAGTTCAGTTTTGTAGAAGAAGCTTGGAAATATCTGATGAAGCTAGAGAGAGTCTTTAGAGTTATTGCAATGGATAAATCTCCTTACTTAGAAAATGTGCTAAACTGATCGGAGTGTGCCATATGACGGTGGCCAAGTGGATCAAGGAGTTAGAAAAATTGAGAATCTCTTGTAAAGAGCGCAAATCTCTTCATAATTTCTTTCTTTTGACTTGGAAAACAGGTGAAAAGGTGCTATAATAAATCAACCGTAAAAAAAATACGATTAAGGAGTTTGGTCATGTTACAACGTTTTTCGGTGAAAAATTTCAAAAATTTTAAAAATGAATTTGTTTGGGATTTATCTGCTGGTAAATATAATTTTAATTCTGAAAGTATTAAAAATGGGATTGTGAAAAATTCTGTTCTTTATGGGAAAAATGGATCAGGAAAATCTAATTTGACCTATGCGGTGATGGATATTACCACTCATTTAACAGATTTTATGAAACAAGAAAATCACTACAATCAATATATAAATTTTGATAGTACGGATGATTTTGCTGTATTTTCTTATGAATTTAAGTTTGATCAAGACCGAGTCGTTTATCACTATAAAAAGAAAAATATGACAGAGGTATTTGATGAGGAAGTCTATATCAATGATAACTGCGTTATCTTTGAAGATTTTCAAGCAGGTAGGCGTGTAGTCCAATTGGTTGGCGCAGAAAATTTAAATACAAAAACGAGAGATCTCTCCTTATCTTTTGTGAAATACATATTTAATAACACAAATTTAGAACTATCAGATGAAACAAACAGTATTTTTTTGAAGTTTAAAGAATTTGTTGAAGGGATGTTATTCTTTGGTTCGGGAACATCAGAGGGAAATTTTTACCAGGGATTTAAATCGAGTCAAGGTTATATCGCATCAGCGATTGTGGATGCAGGTAAATTAGAAGAATTAGAACATTTTTTGCATGAATTTGATATCAACTATTCATTGGAACGAGGGGAAGATTCTGAGGGAAATTCTGTTATTATGGTTCGTTTCAAAAACCGTACAGTTAATATCTATAGTGTGGCATCACATGGGACTAAAGTGATAATGATTTTCTTCTATTGGATGATTCAACTTAGTGATATAACATTTTTGGTTGTCGATGAATTTGATGCCTATTACCATAATGAAGTTTCGGAAACCATTTTGAAAAAGATCAGAAATGGAGAAGTTCAATCCGTGTTCACAACTCACAATACAACCATCATGTCGAATGATTTGTTGAGACCGGATTGTTATTTTATCGTACAGAACAACCAGATTAAGGAACTGTCTTCTCTAACCGTGAAAGAATTACGGATGGCTCATAATTTGGAAAAGATGTATAATGCAGGTGCTTTTGATGAGTAAGAACAGGATTGTTTTTGTAGTTGAAGGAAGAATAGCTGAACCAAAACTTTTATCAGAAATAGCTAAATCAATCGGGATTGAAGCATCACAGATCTATCCTTATGAAACAAATATCTATTCTCTCTATCGTCATTACACAGAGTATAAAGAATCATTTGCGAATGAAGCAGATGATGTTGACCTATTTTCTTACATTCTTGAGTTAGAAAGTGAGAAAGAAAAAGACGAACAAAATGACATTGTCAACTTATCTCGTAGGGAAGTTTCGGAAATTTATTTGTTTTTTGATTTGGATGGCCATCATCACAGTTCTAGATCTGATTTAGACTTTGATCAGAATATGAGAGAAGTCGCGGCGATGATAAATGAATTTTCAAATGAAACAGGTGCAGGGAAGTTGTACATCAGCTATCCAATGGTAGAGGCTCTCAAGCTCTATCAGAAAAAGATTTCTGATAAAGTAGCTTTTTATCATTTTAAATTAGATGAAAAAAAGACTAAGTCTGGTAAAACTTTTAAGGCTGTTTGTGAAAATCACAAAGATCATTTTAATTTTGGACAAGCCTTTAGTGAGCAAGATATTGAATGGATTAAACTCTACCATCTCTTACTTAGTCGGGAGATTTATCAATTATCAACTATTGACTTTAAAGAGTATCGTGCAAAAATTTCTACTAGAGAAACATTTGAAAAACAATTGAATACTTTCAAGTGTAATGAAAGAAGCTTTGTCTTTAGTAGTGTAGCGGAATTCTTGCTAGATTATATGAAGGAAAAAGATTTCCCAGATCGAGCAAGTTTTCAGGATTGCGAAAGAGAGATAGTAGATAAATGGAATGATACAGAAGGAGCATAAAAACAGTAGATCGTAAGGTGGAAAGTTTTTTTGTATTAAAGATATAATTGAAATCGAAATCATCCTTCTTATTTCTACCTACCACAATTTATAGTATAATCAATATATGGTTCTATAAATTTAATAAGAGTAAGGAGATAAAATCATGGCATATACACAAGAAGATTTTCAGGAATGGATTTTTCAAATTGGATTTAAGATGGATTATTTTACAAGAGAGTTTGCGGAGAAAGAAGGGCTAAATTTAGACTATAGCATTCAGTCCTTGGATGATTTGGAGGCTTGGATCTTGACGCACTATGAAGACCACCATGCTTTGATAGCAGACCGCAAGATGTTGGATTATTTGACAGTTTATATCGGCGAAACCTTTCGCAAACACCTAGGAGGTAAATGGTTTATTGACCTTAAAAATAAAAAGAATGCCTATTATTCAATGCCTGTATTGACCGATCCATCTTATAGAGGAGTGGTATACAAAGCACCATTGACTTATGCAACGGCTTGCATCAGTAGAAAAGATGGTCAGTATATTAGTAGAATATTGAAAAACAACCTCGAAAATCAAGTAAAATAGGATTGAATTTATTCTAATCTTTTACAACTATTAGAATGATTTGCTCAGAAGATTCACTTTTACATGATAGCTGGAAATTTATGAAATAGTATCATGTAAAGTGTATGAAATGGTTTACTTTTTTTCAGAAATAAGCTATACTAGTTAAAGTAAACTGTGATAAAATGGAGGTATTGTCTATGGTTGACAAGAGACTCATCGAAGAGATCAAAAACAATACCAATATTGTCGAAATCATAGGAGAAGTGATTTCCTTACAAAAATCTGGACGGAACTTTTTAGGGCTCTGTCCTTTTCATGGTGAAAAGACCCCTTCCTTTAACGTGGTCGAAGATAAGCAATTTTACCACTGCTTTGGATGTGGTCGTTCTGGAGATGTTTTTAAGTTTATCGAGGAGTATCAGCAGGTAACCTTTGCGGATGCGGTGAGGATATTAGCTGAGAGACTTGGGATTCAGATGGCAGCGCCTGTTCATAGTTCTGTACAGCCTAGTTCACCCCATCAAAATCTCTACGATATGCATGACAAGGCTGCTCGGTTTTATCATGCCATCCTCATGACGACGAAGATGGGTGAGGAAGCGAGGAACTACCTCTATAAACGTGGCTTAACAGATGATGTTCTCAAGCATTTTATGATTGGTTTGGCTCCAGCAGAACGCTCTTATCTCTATCAACGTTTAGCAGATGATTATAGCGAAAATGACTTGCTGGATTCAGGTTTGTTTTATCTATCTGAGAGTAATCAATTTTTTGATACTTTTCATAATCGCATTATGTTCCCGCTCTCAAATGATCAAGGAAAGGTGATTGCCTTTTCTGGGCGAATTTGGCAAGAAACTGATTCTCAAACTGGAAAGTATAAAAATAGTCGAGCGACGGCAATTTTTAACAAAAGTTACGAATTATATCATTTGGAGAGGGTAAAAAAAGGCTCGGGCAAGGCTCCTGAAATCTACCTGATGGAAGGATTTATGGATGTCATTGCGGCTTATCGTGCTGGTATTGAAAATGCAGTTGCTTCTATGGGTACCGCACTGACGAGTGAACATGTGGAGCATCTGAAACGCTTTACCAAAAAAGTGATCGTCACCTATGACGGAGATAAGGCTGGGCAAGCTGCGACGGCTAAAGCCTTGGATGAGCTTAAAGATATACCTGTCCAAGTCGTCCAGATTCCTGACGCAATGGATCCGGATGAATATTTGCAGAAAAACTCTCCTCAAGACTTAGCTTATCTATTAACCAATACACGCATTAGTCCTGTTGAGTTTTACATTCATCATTTCAGACCTGAAAATAGTGAAAATCTACAAGCCCAGATTGAATTTATAGAGAAAATTGCCCCCTTAATCGCCAAGGAACCTTCTATCACAGCTCAGAATTCCTACATTCACATTTTGACGGATCACCTGCCATCTTTTGACTATCAGCAAGTCGAACATATTGTCAATGAAAGTCGTGTTAGACAGAGAAAGGAGAAGGTCAAGGAGACCTATAGTCCGAGTCCTGTCACTATGTCTGTTACCAAGCAGCTGACAGCAGTGATGAGAGCGGAAGCCCATATCCTCTACCGAATGATGGAACATCCCTTGGTGGTCAATGACTACCGCTTAAGAGAGGATTTTATCTTTGAAACTCCAGAGTTTCAAACCTTGTATGGACTCTTGATTGATAATGGAAGTATCTCATCTGAGGATTTGGCTCATCAGACCAGAGAAGTGGAGAGTGCGTGGTATCAAGTTCTAGCCTTGGATTTGCCACCTGAGATGTCCCCTCACGAGTTAGCCGAAGTGGAAGAGTCTCGAAAAAGAGCTCTTTTGAATCAGGAAAATCTGCAAATTAAAAAGAAAGTTCAGGAAGCTAGCCATGTCGGTGATACAGACACTGCATTAGAAGAGCTAGAACGCTTAATTGCCCAAAAAAGAAGAATGGAGTAAGAATGGCAACAAAACAAAAAGAAGTAACAACCTTTGACGTCCAAGTAGCGGAATTTATTCGCAATCATAAAAAAACTGGTACAGCAACTGATGATGAAATCAATAACGCCCTCGTAATTCCCTTCACTTTAGATGTGGAAGGTATTGAGAATCTTTTGCAACGCATTCAAGATGCTGGTATCTCAATTACGGACAACGAAGGAAATCCAAGTGCGCGTGTTTTGAGCACTGAGGAAGAACCAGAGTTGACTGATGAAGATTTGATTGGTTCAACCTCAGCTAAGGTCAATGACCCAGTCCGTATGTATTTGAAGGAAATTGGGGTTGTGCCTCTGCTTACAAATGAAGAGGAAAAAGAATTGGCCCTTGCAGTTGAAGCGGGTGATATCGAAGCTAAACAACGCCTTGCAGAAGCGAACCTTCGTTTGGTAGTATCTATCGCTAAACGTTATGTTGGACGTGGAATGCAGTTCCTTGACTTGATCCAAGAAGGAAACATGGGCTTGATGAAGGCCGTTGATAAATTTGACTACTCTAAAGGATTCAAATTCTCAACTTATGCGACTTGGTGGATTCGTCAAGCCATTACTCGTGCAATTGCTGACCAAGCTCGTACCATCCGTATCCCAGTTCACATGGTGGAAACCATTAACAAGCTTGTTCGTGAACAACGTAATCTTCTTCAAGAGTTGGGACAAGATCCAACTCCTGAACAAATCGCCGAACGCATGGATATGACACCTGATAAGGTCCGTGAAATCCTTAAGATTGCCCAAGAGCCGGTTTCTCTTGAAACACCTATCGGTGAAGAGGATGACAGCCACCTTGGTGATTTTATCGAGGATGAAGTGATTGAAAATCCAGTAGACTACACAACTCGTATCGTTTTGCGTGAGCAGTTGGATGAAGTGTTAGACACATTGACAGACCGTGAAGAGAATGTCTTGCGTCTCCGCTTTGGTCTTGATGATGGGAAAATGCGTACTCTTGAAGATGTTGGTAAAGTCTTTAACGTAACACGTGAACGTATCCGTCAGATTGAAGCCAAAGCTTTGAGAAAACTTCGCCAGCCAAGTCGAAGCAAACCACTTCGTGATTTCATTGAAGATTAAGTTAAGGGAGAGTGAAGATGGCTTATACAGAAGAACAAATCGAAAATATCAAAACACGTATTTTGACAGCCCTAGAAGAAGTGATTGACCCAGAGTTGGGGATTGATATTGTCAATCTAGGCTTGATCTACGAGATTCGTTTTGATGGCGATACAGGTGAGACTGAAATTGATATGACCTTAACAACCATGGGTTGTCCTCTGGCAGATCTCTTAACTGACCAAATCTATGATGCTATGACAGATGTTCCAGAGGTTACTAACGTTGAAGTCAAATTAGTTTGGTATCCAGCTTGGACAGTTGAGAAAATGAGCCGTTATGCTCGTATTGCTTTAGGTATCAAGTAAGTATATTATGAAAAGAGAAATAGTGTAGACGCCAGGAATTCCCAGCTTTTATGCTATCTCTCTTTTTATTTGCTGATTTTATTTGAATAAAATGGTATAATGGTTACTATGGAAAAAGAGAAATTACGCATCAACATGCTAAGTTCAAGTGAAAAGGTGGCTGGCCAAGGTGTGTCTGGTGCTTACCGTGAACTGGTGCAGCTTTTGAAACGAGATGCGAAAGACCAACTGATCGTAACCGAAAATCTTCCAATTGAAGCGGATGTTACTCATTTTCATACGATTGATTTCCCTTATTATCTCTCGACCTTTCAGAAAAAACGTTCTGGACGTAAGATTGGCTATGTTCACTTCTTACCGGATACCTTGGAAGGTAGTTTGAAGATTCCATTCTTCTTAAAGGGGATTGTCAAACGCTATGTGTTTTCTTTTTATGACCGTATGGAGCATCTGGTAGTGGTCAATCCTACCTTCATTGAGGATTTGGTTGCTGCTGGAATTCCACGTGAAAAAGTGACCTATATTCCTAATTTTGTCAACAAAGAAAAATGGCATCCACTTCCTATAGAGCAAATTGAACAACTTCGTAAAGATATGGAGATTGATGAGAATCAGTTTGTAGTCGTTGGTGCAGGTCAGGTTCAGAAGCGTAAAGGAATCGATGACTTTATCACTCTAGCTGAGGAATTACCTGATATCACTTTTATTTGGGCTGGTGGCTTCTCTTTTGGGGGAATAACCGATGGTTATGAGCGCTATAAAAAGATTATGGATAACCCTCCTGAAAATCTAATTTTCCCAGGGATTGTTGATCCAGAACGGATGAGAGAACTCTATGCCTTGGCTGATCTTTTCTTGCTTCCAAGTTATAACGAGCTCTTTCCAATGACTATTCTAGAAGCTGCGAGTTGTGAAGCACCCATTATGCTTCGTGATCTAGACCTTTACAAGGTCATTCTAGAAGGAAATTACAGACCAACCACCGATGTGGAAGAGATGAAACAAGCTATTGTGGAATATCGAGAGCATCCAGAAGCTTTGAAAGAGTTAAAAGAAAAGGCCAAGGCTATTTCAAGAGAATACTCAGAGGAGCATCTCCTTGAAATCTGGCTAAAATTCTATCGGGAACAAGCGGCTTTAGGAAAAAAATGAGGTAGTATATGCGAATTGGATTATTTACAGATACTTATTTCCCACAGGTTTCGGGTGTTGCAACTAGTATTCGAACCTTAAAAACAGAGCTCGAAAAGCAAGGGCATGCAGTCTTTATCTTCACGACAACTGATAAGGACGTTAATCGTTATGAAGACTGGCAGATTATTCGTATTCCTAGTGTTCCTTTCTTTGCCTTTAAAGATCGTCGTTTCGCCTATCGTGGATTTACAAAAGCTCTTGAGATAGCAAAACAATACAAGCTGGATATTATTCATACCCAAACGGAGTTTTCTCTTGGTTTATTGGGAATTTGGATTGCTCGAGAACTGATAATCCCAGTCATTCATACCTATCATACCCAGTATGAAGATTATGTCCACTATATCGCTAAGGGGATGTTGATTCGTCCAGGTATGGTTAAGTACCTTGTGAGAGGCTTCCTTCATGATGTTGATGGAGTAATTTGTCCAAGTGAAATCGTGCGAGACCTTCTATCAGATTATAAGGTCAAAGTTGAAAAGCGTGTCATTCCTACAGGTATTGAGCTTGCCAAGTTTGAACGTCCTGAAATTGGACCAGAGCACATCAGTGATCTACGAGATAAACTAGGTATTAAGAAAGACGAAAAGATGCTTCTTAGCCTTTCACGTGTTTCTTACGAGAAGAACATTCAAGCTGTTCTGGCAGCACTTCCAGATGTTCTAAAAGAAGAGCAAAATGTTAAATTAGTCATAGCTGGAGATGGTCCTTATCTGGAAAATCTCAAGGATCAAGCATCAGATTTACAGATTCAAGATTCTGTTATCTTTACTGGTATGATTGCCCCAAGTGAGACAGCGCTCTATTATAAGGCGGCTGACTTCTTTATCTCAGCTTCAACTAGTGAAACTCAAGGCTTGACCTATCTTGAAAGTCTTGCAAGTAAGACTCCGGTAATAGCTCATGGAAATCCCTATCTTGATAACCTCATCAATCATAAAATGTTTGGAACGCTTTATTATGAAGAGAGAGATCTAGCAGGGGCTATTTTAGAAGCTTTAATTGCAACTCCAAAGATGGATGAGAAACTTTTGGCTGAAAAATTGTATGAAATTTCAGCTGAAAATTTTGCTAAGAGAGTCCATGAGTTTTATTTGGATGCTATCATCTCAAACAATTTTGAAAAAGAATTAACTCGTGATGAACCGATGACACAACGGATTTTAAAGACAGTATTTTACTTGCCACAGCAGGCAGTTTCAGTTCCAGTCAAAAGTTCTAAACGAATGTTAAAAGCATCCAAGAAACAGTTGAATGATTTGAGAGATTATTGGAATGACTAAGGTCTTCGAAGAAAGGAAATGAAGAAATGAAAAAGAAATTTATGAGAAGTAGTCGAGATCAAAAAATTGGTGGGGTATGCGCTGGTTTAGCTAATTATTTTGATATTGATCCGACAATCGTACGTGTGATCTGGGGAGTTCTAGCTTTTTGTTATGGTAGTGGACTGATTGCTTACTTGATTTTATGGGCAATTGCTCCAGTTTCAGAAGAATATTAAAAATAGGGAATTATAGAAAAGGAGAAAATAATGGCATTTGGTGATAATGGAAAACGTAAAAAAACATTTTTTGAGAAATTGACACTATTCGTCGTTTTGATTATGTTGTTTGTAACCTTAGCAGGTATCTTTGCTACAGCCATCGGTGTATTTAGCAGATTCTAAGAAGCTAGAATTTCTAGCAAGTAGTAATAGTTGGTGACTTGGATTTCCCAGCCCTTTTTAAAGTGAGAAAAGAATATGAGTATGTTTTTAGATACAGCCAAGATTAAGGTCAAGGCTGGAAATGGTGGTGATGGGATGGTTGCCTTTCGCCGTGAAAAATATGTCCCTAATGGAGGACCATGGGGTGGTGACGGTGGCCGTGGTGGTAACGTTGTTTTCGTTGTAGACGAAGGTTTACGTACCTTGATGGACTTCCGTTACAATCGTCATTTCAAAGCCCAATCGGGTGAAAAAGGGATGACCAAAGGAATGCACGGACGCGGTGCAGAGGACTTGATTGTCCGAGTACCGCAAGGAACAACTGTGCGTGATGCTGAGACTGGAAAAGTTATCACTGACTTGATTGAACACGGCCAAGAGTTTATCGTTGCTCACGGTGGTCGAGGTGGTCGTGGGAATATCCGTTTTGCGACACCAAAAAATCCTGCTCCAGAGATCTCTGAGAATGGAGAACCTGGTCAGGAACGTGAGTTACAGTTAGAACTTAAAATCCTTGCGGATGTTGGTTTGGTTGGTTTCCCTTCAGTTGGTAAATCAACTCTACTCAGCGTAATTACCTCTGCAAAACCTAAAATTGGTGCCTACCACTTTACAACAATCGTTCCTAATCTTGGTATGGTCCGTACTCAATCAGGTGAGTCCTTTGCAGTGGCAGACCTCCCTGGTTTGATCGAAGGCGCTAGTCAAGGTGTGGGCTTGGGAACTCAGTTCCTTCGCCATATTGAGCGTACTCGCGTTATCCTTCACATCATCGATATGTCAGCCAGTGAAGGTCGCGATCCTTACGAAGATTATCTAGCTATTAACAAAGAGTTGGAATCTTACAACCTTCGTCTGATGGAGCGTCCCCAAATCATTGTTGCTAATAAGATGGATATGCCAGAAAGCAAAGAAAATCTTGAAGAATTCAAGAAAAAATTGGCGGCTAACTATGATGAGTTCGAGGACTTACCAGCCATCTTCCCAATTTCAGGTTTGACTAAACAAGGTTTGGCACCTTTACTAGACGCAACAGCTGAACTTCTTGATAAGACACCAGAATTTCTTCTTTATGATGAGTCAGAGATGGAAGAAGAAGTTTATTATGGCTTTGACGAAGAAGAAAAACCATTTGAAATTAGTCGTGATGATGATGCAACTTGGGTACTTTCAGGTGAAAAACTCATGAAACTCTTTAACATGACCAACTTTGATCGTGATGAGTCTGTCATGAAGTTTGCTCGTCAGTTGCGTGGTATGGGGGTTGATGAAGCTCTCCGTGCCCGTGGTGCTAAGGATGGAGATCTAGTTCGTATCGGCAAATTTGAGTTTGAGTTTGTAGACTAGGAGATAGCTATGGGAGATAAACCGATATCTTTCCGAGATGCTGATGGAAATTTTGTTTCTGCAGCAGACGTCTGGAATGAGAAGAAGTTAGAAGAACTCTTTAATCGCCTCAATCCAAATCGTGCTTTGAGACTAGCAAGAACTAAAAAGCAAGCTGAAAATAACAAATCATAAAATAAACCCGTGATGATTATCATCACGGGCTTTTGTTATCGATCAAAAAATAGAGGTGGTGCAAATTGTTTGAGGCGTTCAAAGCAAGATTGAGCTTGTTCCTTATCCTCGCAGATAACCAAACAGACATCATTGCCACAGATAGTAGCGACTATTTCAGGAAAATTTAGGGCGTCCAAGATAGACCCGAAGGATTGTGCCAAACCTGGATAGGTTTTGATGACAACCTGGTGTTGGACAGGATGCATCATGTAGAGGGCTTCCTCCATATAGACTTCTAGCCGTTTTTCCCACTTTGATGTGGAACCAGTGTTGATTACATAATAGGAGTGTTCACCTTCACGAATTTTAGAGAGGTTCATTAGATTGATGTCTCGTGAAAGCGTTGCTTGTGTGACATGGACGCCGTTTTCAATCAGTAGTTCTTGTAGTTCAGTCTGGGTATGAATCTTTTGCTTAGTGATTAGGGCTCTGATGAGCTGGTGTCTTTGTTCGGCCTTGTTCATCTACAGTTACCTCCCTTTGAAAAGGTATTTCAAGATTGGACTGTGCGAGATCGACAGTCAAGTTATAGTTTGTATTGTCACGTATAGTAATTTCAAAGTCTGTAGTATAGAGCACCAGACGTAGTGTATCGTCTTTCTGAAGTTTGTAGATAGTTGGTTGCAGTTCAAATTGGAATTCCATCCATTCATTTGGCTTAATCTCTTCAATTTTTAGCAAATCCTGACGGTTCTGAAGGTTGAGATAGCCTTTGGTGATGACGCGCTGAGCATTTGGACTAAATGGTAGCTCACAAAGATTGTCTAACATGTGATAACGGCCATTGTCTAGTGTCCGACCGGATAAGATTCCTGGATATGGTTGAAGGTATTTCTTTTGTCCCAATTCAAGGAGTTGAGCAGAGAGAAGCCCTTTATTGGTACTGGACTTGAGTCGTAGGTTAAGTTTGACACGGCCATTAAGGTGGATATTTTCAGTCACCGGTAGGTCAATCGTAATCTGGTTGACCTTGCCTTGATAGAGTTCATTATTAAAGGTTTGATAGGTTTTTCCAAAACGTTCAAAGTCTGACTCTTCATACTGGTTTTGAATAACCGCTTCATCTCTACCAAGTGGGATAATCTTACTATCAGTTTGATTTCCGAAATCATCTAGTGTCATCCATGTTTGAGAACTGGTATTATCCTGCCAGATCACCGTAGGTAGTTGATATTCAGTTTCTTGCCCCAATAATTTTTGAGTCAACAAAGCATTCATGGATTCACGGAAATCAATAGACTGCCAGTTGTTCATATAAACATGAGCACCATTATGATAGAAGAGGTGTTTTTTGATATGGCTTGGAAGAGCATTGAACATTTGATAGACATGAAGTGGTTTTACATTCCAGTCTTGTGAACCGTGTGTAAAAACAACTTCAGCCTTAACTTTTTCAGCATTGAGTAGGTAGTTTCTGTCATGCCAAAATTGGTTATAATCCCCAGTTTTACGGTCTAGATTTTTCTTGAGTTCTTCTATAGAATCTTTATGAGCCTCGTTTCCACGGATATAGTCACCAGCTAAGAGATTACGAGAATAAGTTAATTCATCTAATGAATCGAAGTCCTCCCCAGGATAGCCACCTGGGCTTGTCACAAGACCATTTTCACGATAATAGTTGTACCAAGAAGAAATACCTGCTTCGGCAATGATGACCTCTAAACCATCAACTCCTGTAGTAGCAAGGCCATTAGACATTGTTCCTAGGTAGGATAGACCAGTAGTTGCTACTTTGCCATTTGACCAGTCAGCCTTGACCTGACGTTTACGACTGTGGTCTGTGAAGGCACGACAACGACCATTGAGCCAATCAATGACATTTTTATAAGCTTCGACTTGTCGGTAGTCACCATTAGTCATCTGACCTTGAGAATCCTTGGTACCAAGACCAGATACATAGATATTGGCAAATCCTCTTGGAAGGAAGTAGTCGTTAAGTGTGTAACTACTATTGATATGAGTGAGCTTTTCTTCAGCATCAGCAACAAGATCTGCTTCGCCAACTGCATCAACAAAACTAATCCTTGGTTCATTTAAGCTAATCTCGTGCGGTTCTTTAACGGCTAATTCCCTTTCCATCTTGTAAAGGGCTTTATCGCTAGCCTTATCATTGGTTCCTTGATGGTAAGGACTTGCCGTCATAACAGATGGGATCTTCCCATTGTATGCTGGACGAATAATGTTTACCTTAATGAGGTCAGGCAGACCATCATTATCAGAATCAATACGACTTTCCACATAAACAACTTCCCGAATAGCATTGTTTGCAGAAAAGGTTGCCAAACTCTTGCCATTGAAGTAGTGGTAATCATTGTCCTCAGGGATAAGACCATCGCTAACCAATTGATCGATCAAGGTATTTCCCTTTTTAGTGCGCGTGTTAAGGAGTTGATAGAGATTGTCAATCAAGTCTCCAAATACGATAGGAAAGGCTGTTTCTTGATGAAAGGTTTGACCATCTTCAAAGTCTGTCAAGTAACTGAAACCAAGCAATTGAAAGGCAACAGTATAGAAAATTTCTGCAGTTAATTTACGATCAGAGTTGAAGAAAGTGAGCAGATCAGTTTCTTTATCAACCGCTAAAGTTGAGAGGGGATAATCCGTATTTTTGTAATTGAAAAAACAAGTTCTAACAAAAGCTTCAAACAGTTCTTTATCAGAATTTGATTGGTCAAGCTTGAATCCAAGGTTGGATAATTCCTGTAAAGCTTTTTGCTGGCTTACAGGATAGTAACTGAATTGATTAAAACGCATAGATGCCTCCTTTGAAGAATCATTCTAAATTTATTATATCAAAAAAGCTGGGAAAATGATAGAAACAGCTGGACTGGAAAGGCTAAATTGCTATTATTCTACAGTATTTTAACAAGCCCTATCTTGATTTTTTGAGTATCATTAAAGCTTATGCTATACTAGAAATATGTTAGATTTGGAAAAATATGGTGTGACCATGTGGGAAGAGGACAAGATTCTCTCTTTCCGTCAAAAATTATTAGCTTGGTATGACGAAAACAAGCGGGATTTACCTTGGAGACGAAGCAAGAATCCTTATCATATCTGGGTATCTGAAATTATGTTGCAGCAGACTCGAGTTGATACCGTCATTCCCTATTATGAACGTTTTTTAGACTGGTTTCCGACTGTTGAGAGCTTAGCAAATGCTCCTGAGGAACGCTTACTAAAAGCCTGGGAAGGACTTGGCTATTATTCTCGTGTCCGCAATATGCAAACAGCCGCTCAACAGATTATGAGTGAATTTGAAGGCAAGTTTCCGTCAACTTATGCAGGTATTTCAAGCTTAAAAGGGATTGGTCCTTATACAGCTGGTGCAATTTCTAGTATTGCCTTTAATATTCCGCAGCCTGCAGTAGACGGCAATGTTATGCGTGTTTTGGCTCGTTTGTTTGAAGTCAATCATGATATTGGAAATCCTAGCAATCGCAAGATTTTTCAAGCAATGATGGAAGTTCTGATAGATCCAGAGCGTCCAGGTGATTTCAATCAGGCTTTGATGGATTTAGGTTCAGATATTGAGGCTCCTGTCAATCCAAGACCTCAAGAGAGTCCAGTTAAGGACTTCAGTGCTGCTTATCAACATGGGACTATGGATCGCTATCCTATCAAGGCGCCAAAGAAAAAGCCAATTCCTATTTATCTAAAGGCTCTTGTGGTGCAAAATAGTCAGGGGCAGTTTCTATTAGAGAAGAATGAGAGTGAAAAACTCTTGGCTGGATTTTGGCATTTTCCCTTGATTGAAGTTGATGAATTCTCAGACCAAGCTCAAGACTTGGACCTTTTCAGTCAAGTTGCTGAACCAATTCTAGAACTGGGACCATCTCCACAGGAAAGTTTTGAACAAGACTATGATTTAGAAGTTGATTGGCATGACCTACGATTTGAAGAGGTCAAACATGTTTTTAGCCATCGTAAATGGCATATCCAGATAATTGCAGGACAAGTTACTGAGACACAGGAATATGCTGATAGAGAAGTCCTTTGGTTAAGTCCAGAAGAATTTATCAATTATCCTCTAGCCAAACCCCAGCAAAAAATCTGGCAAGCCTATTTGAAAAGAAGCCACTAGCATCGGTCTTTCGTGTTTTCTTTACATTTTTTTGGTATAATGAGATAAGGAAAAAGGTGACTAAATGAAAAAAATACTTATTGTAGATGATGAAAAACCCATCTCAGATATTATTAAATTCAATATGACCAAGGAAGGTTATGAAGTTGTAACTGCTTTTAATGGTCGTGAAGCACTTGAACAATTTGAAGCTGAGCAACCAGATATTATTATCTTGGACTTGATGCTTCCTGAGATTGATGGACTTGAAGTTGCTAAAACCATTCGTAAGACAAGTAGTGTCCCTATTATCATGCTTTCGGCTAAAGACAGCGAGTTTGATAAGGTTATTGGTCTTGAACTTGGGGCGGATGACTATGTGACTAAGCCCTTTTCAAATCGTGAACTCCAAGCACGTGTTAAGGCCTTACTTCGCCGTACGGAGCTAGCTTCTGCCGATAACCAAGAGCCTGAAACGAAATTACAAAGTCTGCAAATCGGTGACTTGGAGATTCTCCCAGATGCTTATGTTGCTAAGAAATACGGAGAGGAGCTAGAGTTGACTCACCGTGAGTTTGAGCTCTTGTATCATCTAGCGTCCCATATTGGTCAAGTGATCACCCGTGAGCACCTCCTTGAAACTGTTTGGGGTTATGACTACTTTGGGGATGTCCGTACAGTAGACGTAACCATTAGACGCTTGCGTGAGAAAATTGAAGATACACCAAGTAGACCTGAATACATCCTAACTCGTCGTGGAGTGGGATATTACATGAGAAATAATGATTGAAGTAATTAAACAAACAATTTTGACGAGTGACTTTATCTTTATCCTCATCCTAATTGGTTTTATTATGCTGGTGACTTTTCTCTTACTGGAAAGTCGTCGCGATAATATTCGCCTTAGACAGCTAAATCAGAAGATCAAGGATTTGATTGCTGGTGATTATTCTCAGGTTTTGGATATGCAGGGAAGTTCAGAGATTACTAATATCACCAACAATCTTAATGATTTGTCTGAAGTAATCCGTCTGACTCATGAAAATCTCGAACAAGAGAGTAAAAGGTTGCATAGTATCTTGTCCTATATGACTGACGGAGTACTTGCGACCAATCGTCGTGGTCAGATCACCATGATCAATGATATGGCCAAGAGACAACTAGGCATTGAAAGTGACGATGCTCTTAATCAAAATATCTTAGAGTTACTCAAAATTGAAGAAGAGTATGAACTGAGAGATCTCATTACCCAAAGTCCTGAATTGATGATTTATTCCCAAAATGTAAATGGGGAATATATTAGTTTGCGTGTACGCTTTGCCTTGATTCGGAGGGAGTCTGGCTTTATCTCTGGTCTAGTAGCAGTCTTACATGATACGACTGAACAAGAGAAAGAAGAGCGTGAGAGAAGGCTTTTCGTTTCCAACGTTAGTCATGAATTGCGTACACCTTTGACCAGTGTAAAATCCTACCTTGAGGCCTTGGATGAGGGAGCCCTAACAGAACCAGTTGCTCCAGATTTTATCAAGGTTTCTCTGGATGAAACCAACCGTATGATGCGGATGGTGACGGACCTCTTGCACCTCTCACGGATTGATAATGAGACCAGTCACTTGGATGTTGAGTTGATTAACTTTACTGCCTTTATCACTTTTATTCTCAATCGTTTTGATAAGATGAAAAGTCAGGATGAGGAGAAGAAGTACGAGTTGGTGAGAGATTATCCGATTAACTCTGTTTGGATTGAGATTGATACGGATAAGATGACCCAGGTGATTGACAATATCCTGAATAATGCTATCAAGTATTCACCAGATGGTGGAAAAATCACTGTAAGCATGAAGACTACAGATGATCAGATGATTTTATCAATTTCGGACCAAGGGCTTGGGATTCCTAAAGAAGATCTACCAAAGATTTTTGACCGTTTTTATCGTGTTGACAAGGCAAGAAGTCGTGCTCAGGGTGGAACAGGACTAGGATTGGCTATCGCCAAGGAAATCATCAAGCAACATAAGGGCTTTATCTGGGCCAAGAGTGAATATGGCAAGGGCTCTACTTTTACCATCGTACTTCCATACGATAAAGATGCCGTGAAAGAAGAGATTTGGGAGGATGAACTAGAAGACTAGAATGAGTGATATCGGTTTTAAATACAGTATTTTAGCATCGGGTTCCAGTGGAAATTCATTTTACTTGGAAACACCAAAAAAGAAAATTTTAGTAGATGCGGGACTTTCTGGCAAAAAAATTACAAGCCTTTTGAGTGAAATCAATCGTAAACCAGAGGATTTGGATGCTATCTTGATAACCCATGAGCATTCAGACCATATCCACGGTGTGGGCGTCCTGGCTCGTAAGTACGGCATGGATCTTTACGCTAATGAAAAGACTTGGCAAGCCATGGAAAATAGTAAGTATCTTGGTAAGGTTGACTCGTCGCAAAAGCATATTTTTGAGATGGGTAAAACCAAAACCTTTGGCGACATCGATATCGAGAGCTTCGGTGTGAGTCATGATGCAGTGGCGCCCCAGTTTTATCGTTTTATGAAGGATGATAAGAGCTTTGTTATGCTGACGGATACGGGCTATGTTAGTGACCGTATGGCTGGCATTGTCCAGAATGCAGATGGCTATCTGATCGAGTCAAATCATGATGTGGAAATCCTGCGAGCAGGTTCTTACGCATGGCGACTCAAACAACGCATCCTGTCTGACCTTGGTCACCTATCAAATGAAGATGGAGCAGACGCCATGATTCGCACACTAGGTAATCGTACCAAGAAGATTTACCTAGGACATCTATCTAAAGAGAATAATATCAAGGAGCTAGCCCACATGACAATGGTCAATCAGTTAGCTCAAGCAGATCTAGGAGTAGGGGTGGATTTTCAAGTTTACGATACGTCTCCTGACACTGCAACACCACTAACAGACATATAAAAAAGAAGGCAGACACCTTCTTTTTTATATATTTTTACAAGCCAGCAAATTCTTTGATTTCTTGAGCTGACATTGAAGAGTCGCAACGGACATTGATTTGTCCATTTGCAACATGGACGAATCCAGGTACAGTAGGGATTTCATAGCGTGAGCGGAAGTCTTGTAAAGCTTCAAGTTGACTTGGTTCTTCGCTATTGATGAAGTAGATGTGCGCTTTGGTTTCAGCTACTACACCAGCCAATGTACCAGCAAATTTACGGCAGTAAGGACAAGTTTTGCGTCCGATAAAGAAAGTTGCAGTTTCTTGCTTGTCAAGTGCTTCTTGAGCACGCGCTACAGTTGTAACTTCAAGATCTTTGATGTTTTCTAAAAATTGTTCCATGAGATTACCTCGCTTTCATTGATATGTCTAGTATGCCATAAAGTTTCTAAAATTGCTCAGTTTTGATACGCGAATAGATGGTGGTGCAGAAAGCAGTAGACTAAGTCTGATTTTCTAGTCCTATATTCCTGTATCTTTAAAGATATAGTAACTAAAGTTCTGGTCAAAAGAGATAGAAGAAGACATAAATTACGGTCAGTTTTTACTTTATCATCAAAAATAAAGGTCAGGATTTTTCCCGACCTTTAAATAGTTGATTATTTTACAAAGGCATTGATTTCTGCTTCGATGTTAGCAATCTTAGCTTGTGAATCTTCGTTACTTTCACCAACAACTGCAATGTAGAACTTGATTTTTGGTTCAGTACCTGAAGGGCGAACTGCGATCCAAGAACCATCAGCAAGTGTGTATTTCAAGACATCACTTGGAGGAGTAGTCAAGGCTGTTACAGTACCATCAGCGGCAGTAGAAGTTTGTGCTTTGAAGTCTTCTACGACAGTGATTTCTGTTGCGTTCCATTCTTTTGGACCATTTTCACGGAATTTAGCCATAATTGCTTTGATTTGCTCAGCACCGTCAACACCAGAAAGAGTAACAGAGATTGTCTTTTCAGCATAGTAGCCGTACTCTTTGTAGATTTCTTCGATACCATCAGCAAGAGTCAATCCACGAGAGCGGTAGTAGGCAGCAAGTTCAGCAACGACAAGAACAGCTTGGATAGCATCTTTATCACGCACGAATGGTTTAATCAAGTAACCGAAGCTTTCTTCAAATCCCATCATGTAAGTGTGATTGTGTTTTTCTTCGAATTCTTGGATTTTTTCAGCGATAAATTTGAAACCAGTCAAGACGTTGAACATAGTTGAGCCGTAGCTTTCAGCAATCTTCGTTACCAAGTCAGTTGATACGATAGATTTACATAGGGCTGCATTTTCAGGAAGAGTTCCAGCGTTTTTGTGGGCTTCCAAGATGTATTTTGCCATGATGGCACCGATTTGGTTCCCTGAAAGGTTAAGGTAGCTACCATCTTTTTGAAGAACTTCAACACCAACACGGTCAGCGTCTGGGTCAGTTGCCACAAGAACATCTGCACCAACTTGGCGACCAAGTTCTTCTGCAAGTGCAAAGGCTGCTTGACTTTCTGGGTTCGGAGATTTAACAGTTGAGAAGTCTGGGTCTGGAGTAGCTTGAGCTTCAACAACTTGAACAGAATCAAATCCTGCTTGAGCAAGAGCACGACGAGCTAACATTTCACCAGTACCATGAAGTGGAGTGTAGACAATCTTCATGTCTTTACCAAATTCTTCAATCAAGGCAGGGTTGATGTTAACGTCTTTTACTTCTTTGAGGTACTCAGTGTCAATTGCGTCACCAATAACTTCAATCAAACCAGATGCTTTTTCAGCTTCTACATCAGCAACTTCAACTGCAAATGGATTTTCGATAGCACGGATATAAGTTGTCAAAGCATCCGCATCGTGTGGAGGCATTTGACCGCCGTCTTCACCGTAAACCTTGTATCCATTGAACGGAGCTGGGTTGTGGCTAGCAGTAATCATGATACCTGCAAAGCAGTTGAGGTGACGAACGGCAAATGAAAGTTCAGGAGTTGGACGAAGACTTTCAAAAACATAAGATTTAATACCGTGTTTAGCAAGAACTGCTGCAGATTCAAAGGCAAATTCTGGAGAGAAGTGACGGCTATCATAAGCGATGGCTACACCACGTTCTTTTTCATTTCCACCTTTTGACTCAATCAAACGAGCCAAACCTTCAGTTGCTTGACGAACAACGTAGATATTAATGCGGTTAGTTCCAGCACCAATCAATCCACGCATACCTGCAGTACCAAACTCAAGATTTGTATAGAATGCGTCTTCCTTAGTTTTTTCGTCCATATTTTCCAAATCATGACGAAGATAGTCTGGAAGTTCTGCGAAATCAACCCATTTTTGGTAGTTTTCTTGGTAAGCCATAGGAAATCTCCTTTAATATATAATCTAATCGCCTTCATTATACCACGATTTGAAGTTTTAGTAAAACGTTAGCATAAGTTTCTGAAAAAGTTATGAAATATACCTAAACCACAAGTCTTGAACGGCTTATCGAAACATGCTATACTAACTGTATGATTATTTTACAAGCTAATAAAATTGAGCGTTCTTTTGCAGGAGAGGTTCTTTTTGATAATATAAACCTACAAGTAGATGAAAGAGACCGCATTGCCCTCGTTGGGAAAAACGGTGCTGGGAAGTCTACATTACTCAAGATATTGGTTGGAGAAGAGGAGCCAACCACTGGTGAAATCAATAAGAAAAAAGATATTTCCCTCTCTTATCTAGCACAGGATAGTCGCTTTGAGTCTGAAAATACTATTTACGATGAAATGCTACATGTATTTGATGACTTGCGTCGGACTGAAAGACAACTTCGACAGATGGAGTTGGAAATGGGGGAAAAAACTGGGGCAGAATTAGACAAACTTATGTCTGACTATGATCGCCTATCAGAGAATTTCCGTCAGGCTGGAGGCTTTACCTATGAAGCCGATATTCGTTCTATCTTAAATGGGTTTAAGTTTGATGAGTCCATGTGGCAGATGCGAATCGCTGAGCTTTCCGGTGGTCAAAATACCCGTTTAGCCCTTGCCAAAATGCTTCTTGAAAAGCCTAATCTCTTGGTTTTGGACGAGCCGACTAACCACCTAGATATTGAAACTATTGCCTGGTTAGAAAACTATTTGGTCAACTACAGTGGTGCCTTGATTATCGTCAGCCATGACCGTTATTTCCTCGATAAGGTTGCGACCATAACACTCGACTTAACCAAACATTCTTTAGATAGATATGTAGGAAACTACTCAAGTTTTGTGGAGCAGAAGGAGCAGAAGCTCGCAACTGAAGCCAAAAACTACGAAAAGCAGCAGAAGGAAATTGCTGCCTTAGAAGACTTTGTTAACCGAAATCTTGTTCGAGCATCGACAACCAAACGTGCCCAATCTCGACGCAAACAATTAGAAAAAATGGAGCGTTTGGACAAGCCTGAAGCTGGGAAAAAGTCAGCTAATATGACCTTCCATTCTGACAGGGTATCTGGTAATGTCGTTTTGACAGTTGAAAATGCTGCTATTGGCTATGATGGTGAAATCTTATCAGAGCCAATCAACCTTGATCTTCGTAAGATGAATGCCATTGCTATAGTTGGTCCTAACGGTATTGGAAAATCAACCTTTATAAAATCCATTGTGGACCAGATCCCCTTTATTAAGGGTGAAAAGCGCTTTGGTGCTAATGTTGAGATTGGTTACTATGACCAGACTCAGAGCAAACTAACACCGAGTAATACAGTCTTAGACGAGCTCTGGAATGATTTCAAGCTGACTCCTGAACTAGAAATTCGTAATCGCCTAGGTGCCTTCCTATTCTCAGGTGATGATGTTAAAAAATCAGTTGGCATGCTGTCAGGTGGAGAGAAAGCTCGATTGCTCCTAGCTAAACTTTCCATGGAAAACAATAACTTCTTGATTCTGGATGAGCCGACCAACCACTTGGACATTGATAGCAAGGAAGTTCTGGAAAATGCATTGATCGACTTTGATGGAACTCTTCTCTTTGTCAGTCACGACCGTTATTTCATCAACCGTGTTGCCACTCATGTGCTGGAATTATCTGAGAATGGATCAACACTTTATCTTGGTGATTATGACTATTATGTTGATAAAAAAGCAGAGCTAGCAGCTAGCCAAGCAGAAGAAGCGGCAGCTGTTGACCAAGAAAAAGAAGTTTCACCAGTTAATGACTACCAAGCCCAAAAGGAAAGTCAAAAAGAACTGCGTAAATTGATGAGACAAATCGAAAGTCTTGAGACAGAAATAGAAGAATTGGAAACGCAAGCCCAAGCTATCTCTGAACAAATGCATACAACCAATGATGCAGATGAACTCATGCAATTACAAGCAGAACTGGATAAAATTAGCCATCGTCAAGAAGAAGCAATTCTTGAGTGGGAAGAATTATCGGAGCAGGTGTAAGATGGAAAATCTTGGAAAAGTTTTTCGTGAATTTCGAATCAGTAAGAATTACTCTCTAAAAGAAGCTGCAGGAGAGGCCTGTTCAACCTCCCAATTATCTCGCTTTGAATTAGGGGAGTCTGATCTGGCTGCTTCACATTTCTTTGAAATATTAGATAATATTCACGTGACGATTGAAAATTTTATGGATAAGGCCAGAAATTTTCAACATCATGAGCATGTCAGCTTGATGGCTCAGATTATTCCACTTTACTACTCAAATGATATTGCAGGTTTTCAAAAGCTTCAAAAAGAACAACTTGAAAAGGCTAAGAGTTCGACCAATCCCCTCTATTTTGAGCTGAACTGGATTTTATTACAAGGTCTGATTTGTCAAAGAGATGATAGCTTTAGTATGAAGCAAAGTGCGTTGGATAAGGTGGCAGATTATCTTTTTCAAACAGATGAATGGACCATGTATGAGTTGATTCTATTTGGTAATCTCTATAGCTTCTATGATGTTGACTATGTTGCTCGACTTGGTAGAGAAGTGATGGAGAGGGAAGAATTTTATCAAGAAATTGGTCGCCATAGAAAACTGGTCTTGATTTTAGCCCTTAATTGTTAGCAGCACTGTTTAGAGCATCTTTCTTTTGAAAATGCAAGCTATTTTGAGACTTATACAGAGAAGATTATTGGTAAAGGGATCAAACTGTATGAGCGTAATATTTTCCATTATCTAAAAGGCTTTTCCTTGTACCAAAAAGGACAGTGTAAAGAAGGCTGTAAGCAGATGAAAGAGGCCATGCGTATTTTTGACCTACTAGGTCTTCCAGAGCAAGTAGCCTACTATCAGGAACACTACGAGAAATTTGTCAAAGATTAATTTTCCCAAATATGGGAAAAATGAGAAACTCCTCCAAGTTTTGATACAATAGTTTCAAAATTTGAGAGGAGTTTTTATGAATCGATACACAGTACAGTTAATTAGTCGTGGAGCTATAAACAAGATAGGAAATATGCTCTATGATTATGGAAACAGTGTTTGGTTGGCATCAATGGGAACGATAGGACAGACCGTTTTAGGAATTTATCAGATTTCTGAACTCGTCACATCCATTCTAGTCAATCCCTTTGGTGGAGTTATATCAGACCGATTTTCTCGTCGCAAGATTTTGATGACAACAGACTTGGTTTGTGGGATTCTCTGTCTACTTATTTCTTTTATAAGAAATGATAGCTTGATGATTGGCGCTTTGATTTTTGCTAATATTGTTCAGGCAGTTGCCTTTGCATTTTCTCGAACTGCCAATAAAGCTATTATCACAGAAGTTGTAGAAAAAGACGAGATAGTGACCTACAATTCACGCTTAGAGTTAGTTTTGCAGGTTGTTGGTGTTAGTTCTCCTGTGCTTTCTTTTCTTGTTTTACAATTTGCAAGTCTTCATATGACGCTCTTACTAGATGCACTGACTTTTTTCATTGCTTTTGCTCTAGTTGCTTTACTTCCAAAAGAAGAACCAAAGGTTCAAGAGCAGAGGAGTTTCACCGGGAAAGATATTTTTGCGGATATCAAAGATGGCTTGCACTATATCATGCATCAAAAAGAAATTTTCTTTCTCTTGTTAGTGGCTTCCAGCGTTAATTTCTTTTTTGCGGCCTTTGAATTTTTGCTCCCTTTTTCAAATAAACTCTATGGGGTAGACGGTGCTTATGCGACTATCTTAACCATGGGTGCAATTGGCTCAATCATAGGAGCATTGATTGCAAATAAATTTAAATCGAGCATGAATACACTTTTATTCTTATTGATCCTCACAGGAGTAGGAGTTTTCATGATGGGCTTACCACTGCCAAATTTTCTAACTTTTTCAGGAAACCTGGTTTGTGAACTCTTTATGACGATTTTTAATATTCACTTCTTTACTCAGGTACAAACCAAGGTTGACGGAGACTATCTGGGGAGGGTATTGAGCACCATTTTTACACTGGCGATTCTCTTTATGCCAATTGCGAAAGGGTTAATGACCTTTCTACCAAGTGTGCACTTAGCTTCCTTTTTAATTATCGGACTTGGAGTTATTTTACTTTCGTTGGTATCAATGATCTATATTCAAAGACAAGGGTAACACAGAAAAAAAGCAACGGCACCGTTGCTTTTTTGTTTTCATCTATCCACCCTGAGGGAATCGAACCCCCATCTCAAGAACCGGAATCTTACGTGATATCCATTACACTAAGGGTGGAAACTTTAATTATTATATCAAAAAAGAGAGCTGAACTCAAGTTTTTTCTAAGCTCAGTAAAAGGAGAATAAAAAAGGATTCAGTATTGAACCGAATCCTTTATATGATTATTTTTTCTCAAGAAGAGCTTTGATTTCTTGAAGTACTTCCAATTCAGTTGGACCAGCAGGTGCTTCTTCAGCAACTTCTTCTTTTTTAGTAAGGCTTTGAGCTTTTTCCATAGCTTTAATCACAAAGAATAGAACAGTACCAACTACAAGGAAGTTGATAACAGCACTCAAGAATTTACCATATGTAACACCATTCCATGCAAGTTCAGCGATGTTTTGTACTTTCGCAGCTTCCAAGGCTGGGTTCAATAGAAGCGGAGTGATGATATCATTAACAAATGAAGTTACGATAGCACCAAATGCTGAAGCGATAATCACACCGACAGCAAGGTCCACGACGTTACCACGGAGCAAAAATTCTTTAAGATCTTTTAACATTTTCTTTTTCCTTTCGAAATTTTACAGTCTACATTATATCTTAATCCTAATGTGAATGCAAGTAATATGCTCAGTGTTTTTTAAAAACAAAAACTTTACTGAAGATGTAATTGAGGACTATGATAGTAACTTGTGCAAAAATAGTCTCAATTGTATTGATAGTATTGAGATTATCACCTACAAACTGACCGATAATATGGGGAAAACTCGTCACAAAAATAAAGGTCAGAAGCAGGTCTAAGAGGAAGGTAATGAATCTTGCGGTCGTAAATTTTATCAGACGCTTGAACCAATTTTTTCGTTTCTGTTTAAAAACAATGGTATCGTTGGTGAAAAAAGCAAACAAAATTCCAGTTATATTTCCCAGAGCAGTCGCCAATAATTCTTGTTGGCAAAGGTAAAAAATCGTGATACGAACAATGATAGAAACAAGTGTAGTTGCAAGCCCGAAAAATAAGTAGGAGAGGATTTCATTGTCGAAAAATTTTTTTATGGATATTTTCATAAAAACAGTATAGCATAAAGGAGATAAATGTGCTATACTTGTAAGGTTGACTTGCTCAACCCTTGGTGCTTAGCTTCTTTCACCAAGCATATTTTACGCGAGTTAATCGCTAAAGGAGAAAACATGAAAAAACTAACTATCCGTGATATGGCAGATATTGCCATTGTCGCAGCAATTTATGTGGTTTTGACAATCACACCACCCCTTAATGCCATCAGTTACGGTGCTTATCAGTTCCGTATTTCTGAAATGATGAACTTCTTAGCCTTTTACAATCCTAAGTATATCATCGGTGTTACTCTTGGATGTATGATTGCTAATTTCTTCAGTTTTGGAATTATTGATGTCGCTGTTGGAGGCGGTTCTACACTGGTATTCCTTAGCCTGGGAGTATGGTTGTTCAGCAAATACAGCAAAGACTATCTTTTTAATGGATTGATTCGAAAAGATCATTTCTTCTTTTCAATTCTATTTTCAATTTCGATGATTACCATTGCTGCAGAATTGAACATCGTAGCAGAAGCACCTTTCTTCTTAACTTGGTTTACAACTGCTATCGGAGAATTCGCTTCCTTGATTGTTGGTGCTATTCTTATCGGAAAAATCGGTAAACGTCTTGATTTGACTAGATAATGAAATCACATCAAATATTCATGAAAAGGGCTGAACTTTTGTTCAGTTTTTTTCTTTGTCCATGAACCTAGAAGCTCAACAAAAGTGGTATAATAAAGAAAAAAGGAATTATTTTAATATGTATAGTTATCGTGTTTCAGATTTTGAAATCCTTTGGGAAAATCAGGTCATTAGATTTTTGTTAATTTTTTTAGCACTATTTTATTTCTATCTTTTTTTCCAAAGAGTTAAGACATCCTTAAAAAGTGGTGGGAGTATGTTGGATCCTTTTCATATTGCAAAGGGAAGATTATACATTCACACGATTATTCTTTTTAGAAAAAGGATTGTTCCTCTAGCTGAAATTAGACAGATTGATATTGATTACATTCGAGGGAGAAAAATGAATGGGGACAGGTATCATCTGTATTTTACAAGGAAAGATGGAAAATCTTTTACTTTTCATTTTGGAAAAAGCAAAAGAAACGAGGAGTTAGTGAAAAATCTTGCCAATGTGGCCAAGAAGTGCCATATTAAAATCTATTATTATTATTAAGAGTCGATTGCTAAAATTGAATTGTTGTCACTTGTGACAGTTGTGACAGTTGTCAAAGCTAGGAGAGTAGCTAATATGAATCAACTACAAGTAATAAGAGAAGATAAACAACTAAGAATTTTATTGATGCAAGAATGCGATATTCTCTTTTATGACCAGTTGAAAGAGGTTGAATTTTCTCAGAACAATGAAGTTTATTCTCTTTCGCCCATAGCCTTTGCTAAAGACGGTAGTGGGGGAGAATATGTAATTCTTGAGGATGAGAGTATCGGCTTTATAGGGAGTGAAGGCCAAGTTGGGAGAGTGGCAGAAAGCCTTGATGACCTGCTTACCTTCTTACTTCATGCTGGTTCTATCTCAGACTTCTCCTGTCGTTTGCTCTATCAAAACAAGCATTTGTTGGAAAAATTCAGTCAGGGATTTATCGACAAAGCACGAGAAAATTATCAGTCAAAAGGTGAAGATTGGGATAAAGTGAGAACTGGACTTGCACAAAAGTTGGGATTTGAATTTGATCCAGAAAAACTACAAGAGTTAGCCTTAAAATTTTATCAATCAGCCATAAGAACCCCGCGATTCACTTGTAAATATGGTCATGCTGAGGATGAATATGTTTGTGATTCTATTTTGTCCGATATTATCGGCTTGTGGGTTTCAGAGCTTGTTGGAATGAGTAGGGAAGAAATGATGAACTTTGGCAACTAATAACTAGATGGTAATGATTTTTCGCTGTAGCTTGGGTATGGATTTCTAAAAAAGATGATGGAAAAATAAGGTCTGAAATTAATTTAAAAAAAGAAAAAATCCCTATTTCCTTAAAGTTTTTTATGTTATAATAGTAACAGAAAAATTTTTAGGAGTTTATATGAGTTCTTCAGAATTTATTTCAAAGATTGATTATTATTGCCATAAGAAAGAAAGTCTATTTGACAAAAGTAAGTTCAAATATGCCATTCGTTCCATGTTAGCAGGTGCTTTTTTAACCTTTAGTACAGCCGCTGGGGCTATCGGTGCTGATCTACTCAATAGCATCATTCCTAGTGCTGGCTATTTTCTTTTTCCATTTGTGTTTGCTTGGGGACTGGTTTACATTGTATTTTTAAATGCTGAATTGGTCACATCAAACATGATGTACCTGACAGCTGGAACATTCTTGAAGAAGATTGACTGGAAGAAAGCCTTTATTATCTTACTTTATTGTGCCTTTTTCAACTTAGTTGGAGCCATCTTAGCAGGTTGGTGTTTTGCTAATTCATCGGCTTTTTCACATTTGACTCACGATAGTTACTTACCAAAGATTGTAGCCAAGAAGTTGGCACGACCTAGTGAGTTGGTCTTGTTGGAAGGGATTTTGGCAAATATGTTTGTAAATATTGCCATTCTATCTTCTATTTTGGTTAAGGATAGCAATGCCAAACTCTGGATTATCTTGTCAGCTATTTCTATGTTTGTTTTCTTGTCAAACGAGCATATTGCAGCCAACTTTTCATCCTTTAGCATTATTAAATTCAGCATTGTTTCTGACCAAATTGCTAACTTTGACATTCCAAATATCCTACGCCATTGGGGAGTTACCTTTATCGCCAACTTGATTGGTGGAGGATTATTGATAGGCTTACCATACGCTTTTTTAAATAAAGACGAAGAGACTTACGTTGATTAGATCTGAGTATTTTATATTGGCTAATAGAAGAAGAGAGAATCATTGCGATTCTCTTTTTATTTAGAATTAAATGCAGTCATTACTGGCTAAAAAGATAAATCTGATTATTACTTCAGAAATTTATTATTACCTTAATCTATAAAACATATTAAATAATTTAGTATACAAAACTAAAACCTAACTAAAATGATAATTATAAAACAAAAAAATAAGTGTATAGAATAAGGATGGAAAGGATTTCTAAAATTAGTAAAAATTTAAAGTTTAGTCTTAGGAAAGCCTTCCCATAATTTCAATTTTATGTTATAATATTCACAAATAAAAGTTTTAGGAGTTTATATGGTTTCTTCAGAATTTATCTCAAAAATTGAGTTTGCTTGTAAGAAAAAGGAAAGTCTTTACAGTCAAAGTAAATTCAAGTATGCTATCCGTTCAATGTTTGCTGGTGCATTCTTAACATTTAGTACAGCAGCTGGTGCAGTTGGAGCTGATTTGATTAATAAGATTGCTCCTGGTAGTGGACGTTTCCTCTTCCCATTTGTTTTCGCTTGGGGATTGGCTTACATTGTCTTCTTGAATGCTGAGTTAGTAACGTCTAACATGATGTTCTTGACAGCTGGTAGCTTTTTGAAAAAAATTAGCTGGAGAAAAACAGCTGAAATTCTTCTATACTGTACACTCTTTAATTTGATCGGTGCTCTTATAGCAGGTTGGGGATTCGCCCATTCAGCAGCTTATGCAAACCTTACCCATGATAGCTTTATTTCTGGAGTTGTGGAAATGAAGTTGGGCCGTTCAAATGAACTTGTCTTGCTTGAAGCTATCTTAGCTAATGTCTTTGTAAATATTGCGATTCTTTCATTCGTTTTAGTTAAGGATGGTGGAGCAAAACTTTGGTTGGTTCTTTCAGCCATCTACATGTTTGTATTCTTAACAAACGAGCACATCGCCGCAAACTTTGCATCATTTGCTATTGTGAAATTCAGTGTTGCTGCTGATTCAATCGCAAACTTCGGTATTGGAAATATTCTTCGTCACTGGGGTGTAACCTTTATTGGTAACTTTATCGGCGGTGGTCTACTCATGGGATTACCTTACGCCTTCCTTAACAAAAATGAAGACACATATGTAGATTAAAAGTTGGATTGATTCCAACTTTTTCTTTTTGTTTATCCATGCTATAATGAATGTAGAAAAGATGGATACAGAGGAATAATATGAACGAAATTAAATGCCCCAACTGTGGTGAAGTTTTTACAGTCAATGAAAGCCAGTATGCAGAACTCTTGTCGCAGGTACGAACAGCAGAGTTTGATAAGGAATTGCATGACAGAATAAAACAAGAGTTGACTCTGGTTGAACAAAAGGCTTTGAATGAACAACAGTCAAAACTTGCTCAAAAAGACCAAGAAATAGCCCAGCTACAGAGCCAAATCCAAAACTTTGATACAGAAAAAGAATTGGCCAAAAAGGAAGTGGAGCAAAGTGCTAGTCAAAGTCTGCTAGAGAAAGAAAAAGAAGTCCAAACCCTCGAAAATCAATTGGCTACCTTGCGCTTAGAGCATGAAAATCAACTACAAAAAACACTATCTGATTTAGAGAAAGAACGTGATCAGGTCAAAAATCAGCTCCTTTTACAAGAAAAAGAAAATGAACTTTCTCTGACTTCAGTCAAACAAAATTATGAAGCCCAGCTTAAGGCGGCTAATGAGCAAGTTGAGTTCTATAAGAATTTCAAAGCCCAACAATCTACAAAGGCCATCGGTGAAAGTCTGGAACACTATGCAGAAGGTGAGTTCAACAAGGTTCGTAGCTTTGCCTTCCCCAATGCCTACTTCGAAAAGGACAACAAGGTTTCAGCACGTGGTTCTAAGGGCGATTTTATTTTCCGTGATTTTGATGAAAATGGACTAGAATTCATTTCCATCATGTTTGAGATGAAAAATGAAGCCGACGGGACCGAAAAGAAACACAAAAATGCAGACTTTTACAAGGAATTAGACAAGGACCGCCGGGAAAAGAACTGTGAGTACGCGGTTTTGGTAAGTATGCTTGAAGCAGATAACGACTACTTTAATACAGGAATTGTCGATGTTAGTCATGAGTATGAGAAGATGTATGTCATTCGTCCTCAGTTCTTTATCCAGTTGATTGGTCTCTTGCGCAATGCTGCACTGAATTCTCTCAAATACAAGCAGGAATTGGCTTTGGTTCGCGAGCAAAATATTGATATTACTCATTTTGAAGAAGACTTGGATGCCTTTAAGGTTGCCTTTGCTAAAAACTACAATTCAGCTTCAGTCAACTTCGGCAAGGCTATTGACGAAATTGACAAGGCCATCAAAAGGATGGAAGAAGTCAAGAAATTCCTAACCACATCAGAAAACCAACTCCGCCTCGCAAACAATAAATTGGAAGATGTTTCAGTTAAAAAATTGACTCGGAAGAATCCAACTATGAAAGCTAAGTTTGAAGCATTGAAGGGGGAATAGAAAGCAACACATGAACGGTCTTATTAACTTAAAAAAAGAAGCGGGGATGACCTCGCATGATGCAGTTTTTAAGCTGCGAAAGATTTTGGGAACCAAGAAGATTGGTCATGGTGGGACGCTAGATCCTGATGTGGTGGGCGTTTTGCCGATTGCCGTTGGTAAGGCGACTCGCATGGTCGAGTTTATGCAGGACGAAGGCAAGATTTACGAGGGTGAAATTACTCTGGGCTATTCTACGACTACCGAGGATGCTAGTGGTGAGGTGGTTGCTGAGACACCAGTATTGTCTCCCTTAGATGAAAAGCTTGTTGATGAAGCGATTGCAAGTCTGACTGGACCTATTATTCAGATTCCCCCAATGTATTCCGCTGTCAAGGTCAATGGGCGCAAACTTTATGAATATGCGCGTGCTGGTCAAGAAGTGGAACGTCCAGAACGTCAGGTAACCATTTATCAATTTGAACGGACAAGTCCGATTTCTTATGAGAGCGAACTTGCACGATTTACTTTTCGTGTAAAATGCAGTAAGGGAACCTATATTCGTACCTTGTCGGTTGACTTAGGAGAAAAACTTGGCTATGCAGCTCATATGTCACATCTGACTCGAACTAGTGCAGCGGGTTTACAATTAGAAGACGCTCTTACCTTGGAAGAAATTGCTGAAAAAGTAGAGGCTGGTCAACTGGACTTTCTTCATCCCTTAGAGATTGGGACAGGTGACTTGGTCAAGGTATATTTGACTCCAGAGCAGGCAGAAGAAGTGCGTTTTGGTCGCTTTATTGAATTGGAACAAACTGAGAAGGAATTGGCCGGTTTTGAAGGTGAAAAATTACTAGCCATTTTAGAGAAACGTGACCAACTCTATAAGCCTAGAAAGGTTTTCAATTGATTAGGACTGGTGGTAAAATCGCAAACTGATTTTTAGTTTTAAAAAATGCTAAAAGACAGTTCAGTTTAGACCCGAAAAAGTTATGAAAAAGGGTTGAAAACACGGTGATATTTGACAGTTTTGCTTGCTTATGATAATATTTAAATAAAGAAAAGCTAGAAAACTTTCAGAGGATATTATGAGTATTGAGATGACTGTAAGTGAGATTGCTGAGGTCTTGGGCTTGTCCCGCCAAGCAATCAATAACCGTGTCAAGGAATTACCTGAAGAAGATACGACTAAAAATGATAAAGGAGTCACTGTGGTAACTCGCAGTGGCTTGATTAAGCTTGAAGAAATCTACAAAAAGACCATTTTTGAAGATGAACCTGTTAGTGATGATGTGAAGCAACGTGAATTAATGGAGATTCTTGTTGATGAAAAGAATGCAGAAATCATCCGTCTTTATGAGCAATTAAAGGCTAAAGACAAACAGTTAGCTGAAAAAGATGAACAGATGCGTGTCAAAGACCGTCAAATCGCAGAAAAAGATAAGCAATTGGATCAACAACAACAGTTAACCCTACAAGCCATGAAGGACCAAGAAACCCTTCAGTTGGAGTTGGATCAGGCTAAGCAAGAAGTACAAGCAACGAAGAAAGGCTTCTTTGCTCGCTTATTTGGAGGATAAGAAAAAACTGCTTGGTTTCTAGGTATAACCAAGTAGTTTCTTTTTACAAATACAGTAAGGAATGGATAAGATGGAAAAATTAAGAGATTATATTTCATTTGATTTGGAATTTAATAAACACCAAGATAAAACTCACTTGATTCAGGTATCTGCGGTCCGTTTTAAAGATGGTGAAGAAGTAGGAGCATTTGACTCATATGTTCATACGGATGTACCATTGAAAAGTTTTATAAACGGTTTAACGGGTATCACATCTGAAACCTTGAAGGATGCTCCGAAGGTGGAAGATGTTCTCAAAGATTTTCAAGCCTTTATTGGTCAATTGCCTATCGTTGGCTATAATGCAGCTAAGAGTGATTTACCGATTCTATTGGAACATGGTTTGGATTATAGTAGCCAATATCAAGTGGATCTCTATGATGAAGCTTTTAAGCGACGTAGTTCGGATCTTCACGGGATTGCAAATCTCAAGTTACAAACTGTTGCAAGTTTTCTAGGATTTAAGGGACAATCTCATAACAGTTTAGAGGATGCTCGTATGACTGCGCGTGTTTATGAAGCTTTTCTAGAGTCTGATGAAAGCAAACTTTTCCTAGCATCACAAAGTAGTCTTAACTCTAATCCTTTTGGCGGTTTAGATTTATCACAGCTGTTTGATTAGGAGGTTTTATGAAACCCGAAAAGCCTAAAAAATTGGGTTTTAAAAAGATTTACCTCAATCTTGATAAAATCCTCTTTCTATTTTTTCTAATCTTTATGTTGGTCGACTATATTTGGTTACCTTTGAATTCATTGATAGCGGGTTTTTTGCTAAGTCAGACGGGCTATTTGTTTATTTCTTACAATAACATTTTTGCCATTATCAAAAATGCTCCTATAGTCAGTATTGGCTTCTTAATCTTAATCATTCTTAACCTTTTAGTTGCTTATTTTCAACTCAGTCTTCTCTTTATAGGGGCGCGTCATCTTCTCTATCATGAGAAAAGAACACTGATAGAATACAGTCGTAAGGTCTTTCGTGAGAGTCTTGTCTTTATGAAAGGTCTGACAATTACTAAAGCCTTATTTATCTTCTTCTACGTTGCCATGCTTTTTCCTTTTATCAGGAAGTTTTTAAAGATTTATTATTTTAATAAAATCGTAATCCCAGAGTTTATTCAGACCTACATGGAAGATAAATACTGGATGTGGTGGCTAGGTATAATCATCTTGTCAATCCTCTTCCTCTACATTTCTGTTAAGTTGGTATTTGTTCTTCCAAAAATATTTTATGATAAGATGACAGTCAAGAAAGCTGTGCTCTATAGTCTTGAAAGAACTAGAAATCAATTCTGGTTTTACGCTTGGCATCTCTTTCTCATTGTTGTCAAAACAAATCTTTTCTTTTACTTGCTTCTAATCCCACTATTAGTTGGGCAGTTTTTAGTGGATGGTCTCACACAAAGAGAATCCTTGATTCTTGCTATTTCAAACTATATTTTAATTAAAAATATCCACTACATGGCTCTGACTTACTTCTTGGTTAAGTTCACCTCATTTTTAACGGGTGAGGAATTGGATATTATACCGAGACGAAAGAAAGACCATCTCATGAGATGGGGTGTTATGGGGTGTGCGAGTGTCATCTTTGCTATTGAAGGCTATGTCTATTTAGAAGCACCTGTTGCAAATCCTCCGCGTGTGATATCCCACCGAGGTGTTTCCAATGCTAATGGCGTGCAAAATACTGTAGAATCCCTAGAAAAGACAGCTCAATTAAAACCAGACCTTGTTGAAATGGATGTTCAGGAAACCAAAGATGGTCAGTTTGTTATGATGCATGATGCAAATCTGAGAAGTCTAGCTGGATTAAACGTGACCCCTCAAGACCTAACTTTAGAGGAGTTGAAGCAGATAGATATTTTTGAAAATGGCTATCAAACTAAGATATCAAGCTTTGATGACTATCTAAATCGTGCAAACCAACTAAATCAAAAACTACTTATTGAGATTAAAACAAGTAGGAAAGATAGTGCTCAAATGATGGATCATTTTCTTGAAAAGTATGGTGCTAAGATTAAGATTTATGGGCATCAGATGCAATCTCTAGATTACCATGTTATTGAAAAGGTAACCCAGTATGATAAGGAGATTCCAGTCTACTTTATCCTGCCTTACAATTCCGTTTTCCCAAGAACAAATGCAAGTGGCTATACTATGGAGTATTCTACCTTGGACGAATACTTCGTGACTAAGCTCTGGAATACAGAGCAGAAGCTCTATGTATGGACGATTAACGGTTCGGAATCCTTTAACAAGTCGCTTCATCTAGGAGTAGATGGTATGATTACGGATAATTTGGAAATGGTACAAGAAGAACTTGAAACTGCCCAGGAAGACCCAGAATACGCCGATTTACTTCTAAAGAAGGCAACAGAATTCTTTACTTTTTAGATAAGACAAAAGAGGCTGAATTCAGCCTCTTTTTATGCTATTAGAATGGTAATTTTCCTGCAAAAGCACCGAGTTTCTTTTTGGTTGTCTCATCGATTTGTTCAAGAGCTGCATTCACTGCCTGAACAGTCATGTCAGAAAGAGTTTCGATGTCTTCAGGATCTACAACTGCAGGATTGAAATTAATTTTTGTGACCTTCTTATCTCCAGTTAAAGTAGCAGTTACAAGGTTTTGAGCAGAAGTGCCAACAAATTCTGTAGCAGCAAGTTCAGCCTGACTTTGCTCCATTTGTTTTTGAAGTTTTTGAGCTTGACGCATCATGTTTTGCATATTCATCATAAGATTTAAGGTTTCCTTTAACAATTTTTTCTCCTTATTTTATCAATTTTAGATAGAAATGTCTAATGTTAATTTATAGCTTGTAACATTAAATTTTCTGACAATTTATTGAATGATTAGAAAATCTATGTTATAATGAATTAAAAACAAATGGGATTCCCATGATTTAATAGGAGTATCTAATGAAAAAACTTGGTTTTATCCTTTTATCTTCGGCATTGTTGTTATCTGCTTGTGCAGTTCGTTTTGAACAATCGTCAACTACAAGTGATTCATCTCAGGTCGCAAAATTGTCAGAAGATAACCAAAAACTATTGGATAAGGCAACTAGTGACTACAAAGTATTTGTGGAAGAACAGATTGATAAACTTTTAACGGATACAGAAGGTTTTGTTCAACTATTGAAGGATGGTAAGTTAGAAGAAGCTAAAAAGGCATACCCTTTAATCCGTATGTCCTATGAACGTTCAGAGCCGATTGCAGAGAGCTTCGGTGAATCTGATGTGAAGATTGACTTTCGTTTGGCAGACTATCTAGATGAAAATAAGACCGAAGAAGGTTGGTCTGGATTCCACCGCATTGAGCGCATTCTTTGGGAGGAAAACACAACCAAAGGAACTGAGTCTTATGGTGACCAACTGGTAAATGACATAAAGGAATTGAAGGCTAAGATTGCTACTGTAGATGTTGATTATAAAATTATGCTAACTGGAGCTGTTGACCTTCTAAACGAAGTAGCGACAAGTAAGATTACTGGTGAAGAGGAGATTTATTCTCATACAGATTTGTATGATTTCCGTGCCAATATCCAAGGTGCTGAGAAGATTTTCCAACTCTTTAAACCCTTGCTTGAAAAATCAGATGCAACCTTGGTTAAGGAGTTAGAGGAAGATTTCAAATCTGTCAATAGTTTGTTAGACAAACACATGACGGACAAGGAACACTATAAGCTCTATACAGACTTAACGAAAGAAGACACTAAAGAATTGTCTGAAGCAGTGACAAAACTTGGTGAACCATTATCACAAATGGGTAAATTTCTTGGTGGAGAATAAGTAATATGACAAACAAAGGCGAAAAATTTTTTGAACAAAAAATGGACCGTCGAGAATTTCTAAAAAAAGCAGGTATCGGAGGTGCCGGTCTCGCACTTGGACTCTCTGGTGCTTCTGCTTTTTTCGCACCTAAGCTTGATGGTCAGGAGAAAATCTCGTACGGGGATGAAAAAATAGCCTTCTATGGCAAGCACCAAGCTGGCATTACAACTGTCATGCAGAAAAACATTTATTTTGTGGTTTTAGATTTGCATTCAACTGACAAAGAGAAAATCATCCAGTTATTTAAGGATTGGACGGATTATAGTGCCAAACTTGTAGAGGGAGAATTGGTTAAAAAAGATGGTAACAATAGCCTCTTACCTCCAAGTGATACTGGAGAAACAGTTGGGCTTAATCCTCATCGTTTGACCCTGACCTATGGAGTTTCGGCTAGCTTCCTAGAAAAAATGAAACTAGAGAACAAACGTCCAAAACTTTTTAGAGATTTACCTCCATTTCCAAAGGAACAGTTACGAGAAAAGTACACGGGAGGAGATATTGTTATCCAAGCTTGTGCTGATGATGAGCAAGTTGCCTTTCATGCCATTAGAAATCTTATCCGAAAAGGGAGAAATGCAGTTACTCTTCGTTGGAGTCAATCAGGTTTTGCCGCTATTGGCAATCGTATGGAAACTCCTCGGAATCTCTTTGGTTTTAAAGACGGGACTGCTAATGTTACCACTGAAAAAGAATTTGATCAGGTTGTTTGGGCTGACAGTAAGGATTGGATGGAAAATGGTTCTTACATGGCAGTTCGGCGCATCCAGATGTTCCTAGATACTTGGGATCGAACCAATCTCGAGGAACAAGAAAATACCTTTGGTCGTTATAAAGAAAGTGGCGCTCCCTTTGGCAAGAAGAACGAATTTGATGAGGTTGATTTAAGCCTTCTTCCTGATGATTCTCATGTTCGCTTAGCTAAAGAAGTGGATAAGCCTCTCTTGCGTCGCTCTTATTCTTATTCTGATGGAATTGATGAAAAGACAGGTCAGTTTGATACTGGTTTGCTCTTTATTTCCTTCCAAAAGGACCCAGATAGCTTTGTTAAAGTGCAGACCAATCTGGGTGCTACGGATAAAATGAACGAATATGTTACCCATATAGGTAGTGGTCTTTTTGCTTGCTTTGGTGGAGTGGAGAAGGGAGGTTACATTGGGCAGAAATTATTGGAATCCTAAAAGTATCATCCTCCTATTTGCTTGTTTCTTTCTGTTGATTTTTCCGGTAGGAGCTAAGGAAAATTTGAGTCCCTACTTTGTGAAAATAACTGATGCAACTAAAGCCGTTAAAGAAGGCAAACAAGATCAGGCAAGAAAACTAATCGATGAAATGACCAAAGCTTTCGAGAAAGTCGAGAATTCTGATTCTGAAGCAGGACGTCAAGTTCAAGAAAAGTTAGCCTTAACTGGTGATATTACTGAAGACCAGCTAACTCAGATTTCTTTAGCTCTTTTGACATTTGAGAAAGAGCAAAATCCAGTAGATTTAGATGCAGAAAAAGAGAAACTTGTTTCACGTTTAGAACCTCGTTTTGTAGCCTTAGATAAGGCAATCGCTTCTCAGAATTTAGAAGCAGTAAGAGAGGCCTATAAAAAAATGAATTCAACCTGGACCATCAATGAAGCAGTGGTTCGTGACCATAGCACTGCCCATTATGGAAAAGTGGAAACAGCTATTTCTTTTTTACGTAGTAGTATTGAAACTGAACCAACGAACTTTGATACTATTCAGGCATCCTTTGATGATTTGAAAAAAGCCATTTCTAACTTTGTTGAAGGTACAGAAGTTGCGGCGACATCATCGAATCTGACCCTGAAGGATGGGATAGAACTTTTAAAAAAGGCCTTGACACAATTTCAAGCTGGTCAAGATAGTGATGCAGCTGCGACGATGAAGGAGTTTATTACTATTTGGCCCACCATCGAGGGTTCTGTAAGTACAACCAATCCTTCGCTTTATACCAAGGTTGAAAGTGAAAGTCCTGTCATCATGGTTAAGGGGAAGGAAAGTGAATATCAAGAAAAGCTTTCTAGCTTGATTGCAGAGCTATCTCAAATTGATACTAGCGCTTCCTATAATGCATTTGACGCCATGCTCATCTTGCTCCGAGAAGGTGTCGAAGCCCTCTTGATTGTCATGGCGCTTGTGACAACTTTGAAAGCTGCCAAGATGAGACAGGGCCTCAAGTGGGTCTATGGTGGTGCATTTGCTGGTATAGTGGCCAGTCTTTTGATTGCCTATATCCTACAGATTGCCTTTCCAGCAGTTGCCTCAGGAACCAACCGTGAAATCATCGAAGGAGCAGTCGGGATTTTTGCAGTTATCATGATGATTTTAATCGGTATTTGGCTGCATAGCAAATCCTCTGTTAAAAAATGGAATACTTTTATGGAATCGCAGATGCAAACTGTCACGAAAACAGGATCGTTCCTTTCTATGTTTGCTCTGAGTTTTCTAGCCGTATTCCGTGAAGGTGCTGAGACGATTTTATTCTATGTTGGGATTCTGCCAAGGATTTCTAGTTTTGATTTTGTCCTAGGAATTTCTCTGGCCCTCTCAGTCTTAGTCGTGATTACTTTTGTGATGAACAAGGCCAGTCAATTTTTCCTACCTCACAAGGTTTTCTTTATCCTGACTTGGATGATTTATGCCTTAGCCTTTAAGATGACGGGGGTTAGCATTCATGCCTTACAGTTGACAAATATAATTCCAAACCATCTGATCTCAGGAATACCAAGTATTGATATATTGGGAATTTACCCTAGCTTGGAAGGTTTGGGAGGACAGTCTCTCTTTATTCTTGTGGTGATTCTTGTTACCATTAGGCAGGGTGAAAAGTAATGGATCAAAAGGAATTGACAATTATTGAACATTTGGTAGAATTTAGAAAGAGATTGCTAGCAGTAGTTGTTTGCTTCTTTTTACTATTTTGTGGTTCACTTCTATTTGCTGATCAGGTTTATCAATATATCACACAAGGCTTTAGTCAGAAGTTGATTGTCTTAGGGCCGAATGATATTTTATGGATTTATCTTCGTTTGGCAAGTTTGATGGCCTTTAGCCTTACCTTGCCCTTTACCGTCTATCAAGTCTGGAGTTTTGTTCGACCAGCCCTTAAAAATGAAGAAGCAGGAGCGATTTTTGCTTATATCCCTGCAACTTTCCTTTGTTTTATCTTGGGATTAGCCTTTGGCTTTTATTTTGTAACACCAGCTATACTTCAGGTCTTACTGGGACTAGGTGAAAACTTATTTGAGACGCAACTGACAGCACAAAATTATCTAGCTTTTGTCTTTCAAACAACTGTACCACTAGCGTTTATCTTTGAATTGCCAGTTATCATTGCTTTTTTTACCTCAATTGGTTTGATTGGACCTGGCTTACTCATTACTTATAGACGTCATGCCTACTTCATCTTATTGGTATTGGCTGTTATATTGACACCTGCTGATTTTATTAGCGATTTAGCGATGACTGTTCCCCTAATCCTTTTGTATGAGGTTAGTATCGCTATTAGTAAATGGATAATTAAGAGAAAAAGGAAAGGAGAAAAAAATGGGAATCTTACGTGATATTGGTGCACCAGGCTTGATAGTCATTGTTCTTGGAGCACTGTTAATTTTTGGACCAAAACGCTTACCAGAGCTAGGTGAATCAGTAGGAAAAATGCTTGCCGAGTTTAAGAAAGCCGTTAAGGGCATCGGTGAGCAAGAGGAAAAATAAACCGAATCTTGTTGAATAGAGTTGAGAAATGTTAGAAGGGAGTTATCTCTGGAAAATATTCTCAACTCTTTTTATTTGGTTTAAGGTTTCTTTAAGTTTTCTATACTATTCTAAAGAACTCTATATTAATAGGATTGATTAGATCTTGATAGGAGAAATTAGATAATAATTTGCTTTTTTTAAAAGAAAGTTCACTAGGAAGTCTAATGTTCAGATTAAGGTTTAAAAAGAGCGTTTTCTAGGCATAAAGTCTTTGTATTTCTTTCAAGATAGAGCCAGATTGTGATATAATAGTTAACAATAAGTTTTTTAGAATGAACTAAAGGAGAATCAATATGATTTATGCTGGAATTTTAGCAGGTGGAACCGGCACGCGCATGGGTATCAGTAATTTACCTAAACAATTTCTTGAGTTGGGAGACCGCCCAATTCTAATCCATACAATTGAAAAATTTGTCTTAGAGCCAACTATTGAAAAGATTGTTGTTGGAGTTCATGGTGACTGGGTTACACACGCAGAAGATCTAGTTGAAAAATTCCTTCCACTTCACAAGGACCGTATCATTATCACAAAAGGTGGGGCGGATCGTAATTCTAGTATTGAAAAGATTATTGAAGCTATCGATGCTTACCGTCCACTAACAGAAGATGATATCGTAGTGACGCATGATTCGGTTCGTCCCTTTATCACACTTCGCATGATTCAAGACAATATCGCTCTTGCTCAAAAACATGATGCTGTTGATACTGTAGTTGAAGCCGTGGATACCATTGTTGAAAGTACTAATGGGAAATTTATTACAGATATTCCAAACCGCGCTCATCTCTATCAAGGACAAACTCCACAAACCTTCCGTTGTAAAGACTTTATTGACTTGTATGGTTCTTTATCAGCAGAAGAAAAAGAAATTTTAACAGATGCATGTAAAATCTTTGTCATTAAGGGCAAAGATGTAGCCTTGGCTAAAGGTGAATACTCAAACCTTAAAATTACAACAGTTACAGACTTGAAGATTGCTAAAAGCATGATTGAGAAAGACTAGAGACATGATTAATCAAATTTATCAACTGACAAAACCAAAGTTTATTAATATTAAATATCAGGAAGAAGAAATTGATCAAGAGAATCATATCCTCATCCGACCAAACTATATGGCTGTTTGTCATGCGGATCAGCGCTATTATCAAGGTAAACGAGATCCAAAAATTTTAGCCAAAAAACTACCAATGGCTATGATTCATGAGTCTTGTGGTACAGTCATTTCTGACCCAACAGGGACCTATAAAGTTGGCCAAAAGGTTGTTATGATTCCAAATCAACCACCTATGCAAAGTGATGAGGAATTCTACGAAAACTACATGACTGGAACGTATTTCCTATCAAGTGGTTATGATGGGTTTATGCGAGAATTTGTATCTCTGCCTAAGGATCGTGTTGTATCTTACGAAGAAATCGAAGACACAGTTGCCGCCATTACAGAGTTTGTCAGTGTTGGCATGCATGCTATGAATCGTTTCATGACGGTATCTCACAGCAAACGCCAACGCATCGCTGTCATTGGTGATGGAAGTTTAGCTTTTGTCATGGCCAATATTATCAACTACACTTTGCCTGATGCTGAGATTATTGTCATTGGTCGCCACTGGGAAAAATTAGAACTCTTCTCGTTTGCGCATGAACGTTATATTACTGACAGTATTCCAGAAGATCTTAGCTTTGATCATGGATTTGAGTGTTGTGGTGGTGATGGATGCGGTCCTGCTATCAATGACTTGATTCGTTACATCAAACCCCAAGGTACCATTTTGATGATGGGTGTTAGTGAGTATAAGGTTAATATCAACACTCGTGATTCATTGGAAAAAGGCTTGTTACTAGTCGGTTCTTCCCGTTCTGGAAGAATTGACTTTGAAAATGCTATCCAAATGATGGAAATTAAAAAATTTGCCAATCGTTTGAAGAATATCATTTATCTAGAAGAGCCAGTCAGAGGAATTAAAGATATTCATCGAGTTTTTGCAACGGACCTTAATACTGCCTTCAAGACAGTATTTAAGTGGGAAGTCTAATGGGGGAAGATTATGAAGGAAATCGTTAAAGAGAAGATTGCCACTTTATTATCAGGTGATGAAGAAATTCAGAGCGTTGAACAGTTGGGTGGAATGACCAATCAAAACTACTTGGTTCAAACATCCTCAAATCAATATATCGTTAAGTTTTTCGGTAAAGGTACAGAAAAATTAATCGATCGCCAGAATGAAAAGTTCAATATTGAATTGTTGAAAGATTTAGAATTAGATGTAGAAAATTATCTTTTTGATATTGAAGCTGGTATCAAAGTCAATCAATACATTGAAAATGCTGAAACACTTAATTTAAATACCATTAAAACTAAATTTGAAAAAATTGCTCCTATTCTTCAAACGATTCATGCTTCTGGAAAAAAATTAAAAGGAGAGTTTGCTCCTTTTGATGAGATCAAAAAATATGAATCCTTGATTCAAGGAGAGATTTACTATCCAAACTATGAAGCCGTAAGAAAATCAGTATTTTCTCTGAAAGAAGAGCTTGAACAAATCGGAATTGAGAAGAAATCATGTCATATTGATTTGGTTCCTGAAAATTTTATTGAATCACCAGATGGTCATCTTTATCTAATTGATTGGGAATATTCTTCCATGAATGACCCTATGTGGGATCTTGCGGCTCTCTTTTTAGAGTCTGAATTTACTCCAGACGAAGAAGATTCCTTTTTGTCATATTATGAAAGCGAACAGACACCAGTTTCTCGTGAGAAGATTCGTATTTATAAAATATTGCAAGATATTATTTGGAGCCTATGGACCATTTACAAAGAGGAAAATGGTGCAGATTTTGGAGATTATGGAATCACTCGTTATAATAGAGCTGTAAAAGAATTGCAGTCTCAGGGAGGTATTGATGAAAACTAAAAACGGAGTTTCCTTTGGACTTATCTCAGGGATTTTTTGGGGATTAGGGCTAACCATTAGTGCTTATATCTTCTCTATATTTACTGACTTGTCACCTTTTGTAGTAGCAGCAGCGCACGACTTTCTTAGTATTTTTATCTTGCTAGGATATCTTCTAGTTAAAGAAGGAAAGGTACGTTTTTCAATCTTCTTGAACATTCGAAATGTCAGTGTTATTATCGGAGCACTATTGGCTGGACCAATTGGCATGCAGGCTAATCTCTATGCAGTCAAGTATATCGGTAGTTCATTAGCATCCTCAGTTTCAGCTATCTATCCTGCAGTATCTGTCATTCTCGCTTTCTTTTTCTTAAAGCATAAGGTTTCTAAGAATACAGTATTTGGAATTTTATTAATCATTGCAGGAATTATTGCTCAGACCTACAAGGTTGAACAGGTCAATTCATTCTATATTGGTATCCTCTGTGCCTTGATCTGTGCACTTGCTTGGGGAAGTGAAAGTGTTCTCAGTTCATTTGCTATGGAAAGTGAACTCAGTGAACTCGAAGCACTCTTGATACGACAAGTCACATCTTTCTTGTCCTACCTTGTCATTGTTCTCTTCTCGCATCATTCATTTGCAGAAGTGGCAAATGGACAATTATTTGGTCTATTGATTATTTTTGCAGCATGTAATATGATCTCTTATCTAGCCTACTATATTGCTATTAATCGATTGCAGCCAGCAAAAGCTACTGGATTAAATGTGAGTTATGTAGTATGGACTGTTTTATTTGCAGCAATTTTCTTGGGTTCGCCCCTTAATTTGCTGACCATCATTACTTCACTTATCGTAATGGCTGGTGTTTACATTATTATTAAAGAATAAAGGAGAAAACGCGTGAAAGCGATTATCTTAGCAGCGGGATTGGGAACTCGTTTGAGACCCATGACAGAAAATACTCCCAAAGCCTTGGTACAAGTCAATCAAAAACCTTTGGTTGAATATCAAATTGAATTTTTGAAAGAACGTGGAATTGATGACATTATCATCGTTGTAGGTTATTTAAAAGAACAATTCGACTATCTTAAAGAAAAGTACGGTGTGCGTTTAGTCTTCAACGATAAGTATGCTGATTACAATAACTTTTACTCTCTTTACCTGGTAAAAGAAGACTTGGCCAACAGCTATGTTATTGATGCGGATAACTATCTTTTCAAGAATATGTTCCGTAATGATATCGAACGTTCAACCTACTTCAGTGTTTATCGTGAAGATTGTGATAATGAGTGGTTCCTAGTTTACGGAGATGATTACAAAGTTCAAGATATTATTGTCGATAGCAAAAATGGACGCATCTTGAGTGGGGTATCATTCTGGGATGCTCCAACAGCTGAGAAGATTGTTGGATTTATTGACAAGGCTTATGCAAGCGGTGAGTTTGTGGACCTCTACTGGGATAACATGGTCAAAGATAACATCAAAGAACTAGATGTATATGTAGAAGAGTTAGAAGAAAACTCTATCTATGAAATCGATAGTGTTAAAGATTATCAAAAATTAGAAAAGATTCTTTCTTCACAAAAATAAGCAACTTTTATGAACTGATACCCTACCTATTTTTACTTGACTTTTTAGGTTTGATACAGTATACTAGTGAAAATTTAACCTTTAAGGGCAGTCCAGAGAGACTCACAAGGTGTCAGAGAAAAGAAGCTACAATTGAAACAAGTAAGCAAGTGCTTATTTGATACTTTTGTGTAAATATCTTAACTGAAACCTTGCAAATGCAAGGTTTTTCTTTATCTGATCCCCTTAAAATTTAAGGAGGAAAAGTTATGAATCCAAATTGTAAAAAACGAATGGGTGTAATTCGCTTGGAAGTTATGAGAGTAGTATCTCAGGAGGAAATCGCGCCAGCAATCTTTGAGCTTGTACTTGAAGGAGAAATGGTCGAAGCTATGAAAGCGGGCCAATTTCTTCATTTGCGTGTACCTGATGATGCCCATCTCTTACGTCGTCCAATTTCGATTTCATCAATAGATAAGGCGACTAAGCAATGCAGACTTATCTATCGAGTTGAAGGATCAGGGACAGCAATCTTTTCAACCTTAAAAACAGGTGATAGCATAGATGTTATGGGACCTCAAGGAAATGGCTTTGATTTATCTGATTTAGACAAGCAGAATCGTGTTCTTCTAGTTGGTGGCGGAATCGGAGTACCGCCCTTACTTGAAGTAGCTAAACAACTACATGCGAGAGGTGTAGAAATAACAACTGTTTTAGGATTCGCTACTAAAGATGCTGTTATTTTGGAAGATGAATTATCCAGATTTAGTCAGGTCTTTGTAACGACTGATGATGGATCTTATGGTATTAAAGGAAATGTATCGGTAGTGATTAATGAATTTGACACTGAATTTGATGCCATCTACTCATGCGGTGCACCTGGTATGATGAAATACATCAATCAAACCTTCCATGTCCATCCACGAGCTTATCTATCTCTAGAATCCCGTATGGCTTGTGGTATGGGGGCTTGCTACGCTTGCGTATTGAAAGTACCAGATAGTGAAACAGTTAGCCAACGTGTATGTGAAGATGGGCCTGTATTTAAAACAGGAACAGTAGTTTTATAAGGAGAGTGTACATGCCAACAAATCGATTACAAGTTTCTCTACCCGGCTTAGAGTTAAAGAATCCAATCATTCCTGCTTCAGGCTGTTTTGGCTTTGGTCAAGAATATGCCAAATACTATGATTTGGATCTTTTAGGATCTATCATGATTAAGGCTACAACCCTTGAACCACGCTTTGGTAATCCAACTCCACGAGTGGCAGAAACACCTGCAGGTATGCTCAATGCTATTGGCTTGCAAAATCCAGGACTAGACGTCGTACTCTCTGAGAAATTACCTTGGCTTCAAAGAGAATACCCAAATCTCCCAATTATCGCCAATGTTGCTGGATTTTCAAAGCAAGAATACGCCGCAGTTTCTAGTGGTATTTCCAAGGCACCTAACGTGAAAGCCATTGAGCTCAATATTTCTTGTCCAAACGTCGATCATGGGAATCACGGACTTTTGATTGGGCAAGACCCAGATTTAGCTTATGATGTGGTAAAAGCAGCCGTAGGGGCATCAGATGTCCCAGTTTACGTTAAATTGACACCAAGTGTAACTGATATCGTGACCATCGCAAAAGCAGTAGAGGATGCAGGTGCTAGTGGTCTCACTATGATCAATACCCTTGTTGGTATGCGCTTTGATCTCAAAACTAGAAAACCAATCATTGCCAATGGTACTGGTGGAATGTCTGGGCCTGCAGTTTTTCCGGTAGCTCTTAAACTAATCCGTCAAGTAGCTCAAACAACTAATCTTCCAATCATTGGTATGGGAGGAGTTGATTCAGCTGAGGCCGCTATAGAAATGTATTTGGCGGGTGCGTCAGCAATAGGAGTCGGTACAGCAAACTTTACCAATCCTTATGCCTGTCCTGATATCATTGACAATCTTCCTAGAGTTATGGATAAATATGGTATAGATAGTTTAGAACAACTCCGTAAAGAAGTCAAAGAAAGTTTACACTAAGTTTTATGCCTTAGATTAAGCCTAAATTGTTTTGAAAGCGCCATTTTTCTGGTATAATAAATACTATGATTATTACAGTACCTATTAAAACAGAAAAAGACATTGCAACACCAGGACCAAACGTCCTTGTATTAGGTTATTTTGATGGAGTTCACCTTGGACATCAAAAATTATTTGACATAGCTTCTAAGATTGCTGCTGAAAAGCGCCAGGGAGTAGCTCTAGTAACCTTTAACGAATCACCAAAACTAACACTTAATCCATACTCACCTGAACACTTATTACATATTTTGAATGCTAGTGAACGTGAGCGTAGATTGAAGAGAGCTGGAGTTGAAAGCTTGTATTTGATGGATTTTTCTAGTCGAGTTGCAAACATGACTGCTCAAGAATTCATTGATACCTACATCAAGGAAGCAAAGGCAGATACTATTGTGGTTGGTTTTGACTATAGTCTTGGATCAGATAGAAAGTCAGCCGAAGATCTAAAAGAACTTTTCCATGGTGAAGTGGTTATCGTTCCACCAGTAGAGGACGAAAAAGGGAAAATTAGTTCTACACGGATTCGTCAAGCCATCTTAGAGGGTGATGTGAAAGAAGCTAGAAAACTTCTCGGTGCGCCACTGCCAACTAGAGGTGTAGTGGTTCATGGCAATGCCCGTGGTCGAACAATTGGCTTTCCTACAGCCAATCTAGTCAATTTGGATCGGACTTATATGCCGGCTGATGGTGTCTATGCTGTCGATGTTGAAATTCAGAGAAAAGTCTATCGTGGAATGGCTAGTCTAGGAAAAAATGTGACCTTTGATGGTGAAGAAGAGCGTTTTGAAGTTCATATCTTTGATTTTTCTGATGACATCTATGGCGAAACTGTAAATGTATATTGGTTAGACCGTATCCGTGACATGGTGAAATTCGATAGTATAGATCAATTAGTCAAGCAACTTAAGCAAGATGAACAGATGGCAAGAAAATAGGATTTTAAATGATAGGAGAGTTTGAGATTATCTCAAGCTCTTTTTTTAAAATATCATATATTATTTTTGATAAGCGCTTTCTTTCCTAATTTAATAGTATTTGTATTTAAGATGATTATTGAAATTTATAGGAATTTTTGATATAATTTAATCATCAAACTAAAGGAGATTATGATGTTTAAAGAAAAAAGAAATAAAGGCTTTATTTCAGGTCTTATCCTCTCATTAGTTTTCTTTGCTTTTTCTGCAGGAACTGTCTTCATGTGGAATCATCATCAGCATCCAATGGATCCATTTTCAGACGACACACGGTCAGGTAAAGAAGTTACTATGACTGTCTATGATATTTATCCAGAAGTAGTTGGAGAAGTTGAAGGTGGAAGTGTTTTATATCTTGTGCAATATAGCAATGATGGTGATGGTAAATTTGCAGTTGTAGAGGCTAAAGAAAATGATAAAGAGATTCAAAAACTTATGGATCAAGCTGCAACTGAAACACTTATAGATAATCCAGCTACTCTAGTAGGTACACAGTTACAACCTCTAAGTAAAAATGTTAACAACAAATCTCGAAATAATAGAATTGTAGATTTGTCTGGCTTTCTTGACTCTATACTTGAACCTGATTCAACTGTTTCATTGAACATGAATTCAAGTGTCTATCTGAGTTTGACTGAACACTCAAAAGATGGCTTGTGGCATATCATAAGTGCTGCAATTTTTGGAGGAGTTGGCTTAGTCACATTAGTGAGTGCCTTTCTTCTTCGTAAAAAATCTATCGCAGCTTTTGAAGAGCTTTATCAAGCCTATCCTGAATTGCAAGGAAATGTTGAAAATCTAACTGGTTTGGCAGAATTTTATGATGAGAGTCTAAAGGTAATCCTTTATAAAAATCATCTCATCACTTACTTTAAAGGGACTCAAGCTTTAGACCTACGAGATGTTGAGCAACTTTATCTAGTTGAAACGAGAATTAACCGTTCCCTAATCACAAATAAAGTCTACCAGTTCTGCTATGTTCGTAAGAACGCTAAGAAAAAACAAGACATGACCTTGAAAACAACTAAAACAGTTCAAGAGCAACTGGAAGAACTTTGGGATTTAATCTCAGATAAATTTCCAGATATTCATATAGGAGTTTAATAGCAAAGCATCGATTTTCGATGCTTTTTATGTTCATACTAATTAGCTACTTTCTTTATAATTTTGATAGATTTTAGAGATAATTTCTTTATGCTTTGTGAGGTGTTTTCATTATAAAACTTGTATGCAATTTAAATCTTCGCTTTACTTCTTTCACTAAGAAAATTATTGATTGAAAAATAAAAAACTAGCCATGAAAATAGTAGCAGTTACTAGATTCTATGACTAGTTGTAAAGTTTAAGGTTTAGACTTGATAATTTTAGTTTGTTTAGATAGGGATAGGAGTGTTTCGTCACTTAATTTAGAATCAGTGATAATAGTATCGATATCTGAAATGTTGTAAAATGTAAAGAAATCAAACTTATCAAATTTGCTATGGTCAGCGAGGAGATACTTTTTATTGGCATTTTCCAGTGCTAATTTCTGAGATTCCCCTTCGTCTTCACTAAAAGTAGCGATAGCTTGATCCTTGATACCATTACAACTAACGAAGGCTTTTGAAAATTGCAAACTGGCAATATCTTGGAGGGTTAGAGTGCCTACAAATGCTCCTGTAATTGAACGATAATTACCACCGATTAGAATTAGATCAGTTAACTTACGCTCGTTTAGAATGAGAAATACAGGCAAACTATTGGTAACAACACGAATGTTATCGATAGCAAGCTCACGCGCAAAGAACTCTAAGGTAGTACCTGGACCGATAAAAATAGTTTCTCTTTCTTCAACTAAGTGACTGGCAAAGCGAGCAATTTCTTGTTTTTCGGCTGTTTGTAGTCCTTGTTTTTCAACGTTAGAACGCTCATTATTTAATAAGGAACCTGTTCGAAGTTTTTCGGCTCCACCATGAACACGAACCAGTAAATCCTTATCTGCTAACTCTTGTAAATATCGTCTAGCTGTCATATCTGAAATATCTAGGCGACCCATAATCTCTTTAACAGTGATAGTTCCTTTTGTATTAACAATTTCTAAAATAGTATCTAATTTTTCTTGCTTCAGCATTGAACCACCCCCAAATCTAATATTATTTTATCATATTTTAAACAGCTAAGCAACTTAAAGAAAACAAAAATAAACAAAAAAAAACATCTAGTTTGTAAATAAACTTAGATGTTTTTTAGGTTAGGTATTAATTTAGTCCATAGTTATAGTCATCATCCTGCATAGCTTCAACTTCGCCAAGTAGATAACCATTACCAACTTGAGAGAAGAAGTCGTGGTTTGATGTACCGGTTGAAATCCCGTTCATAACGATTGGGTTGACATCGTCCGCTGAGTCAGGGAAGAGAGGGTCTTGTCCCAAGTTCATAAGAGCCTTATTAGCATTGTAACGAAGGAAGGTTTTAACCTCTTCAGTCCATCCAACACCATCATAGAGGCTCTCTGTGTAGCCTTCTTCATTCTCATAAAGAGTATAGAGCAGGTCGTACATCCATTCTTTAAGTTTTTCTTGTTCTTCTTCTGGCAATTCGTTGAAACCGAGTTGGAATTTATAACCAATGTAGGTTCCGTGAACTGACTCATCACGAATGATCAACTTGATGATCTCAGCTACGTTGGCCAACTTGTTGTTTCCAAGATAGTAGAGAGGAGTGAAGAAACCAGAGTAGAAGAGGAAGGTTTCAAGAAAAACACTAGCTACTTTCTTTTCAAGTGGCGTTCCGTTTAGGTAGATTTCATTGATAATTTCCGCTTTTTTCTGAAGATATGGATTGGTGTTGGTCCATTCGAAAATTTCTTCGATTTCAGACTTGGTATTCAAGGTAGAAAAGATAGAAGAGTAAGATTTAGCATGGACAGATTCCATAAACTGGATATTGTTAAAAACAGCTTCCTCGTGAGGTGTACGAATATCAGCACGAAGAGCCTGGACACCAGTTTCTGATTGCATGGTATCAAGAAGGGTCAAACCTCCAAAAACTTTACCGACAAGGTCTTTTTCCTTGTTAGAAAGCTTTCTCCAGTCATCTAAGTCGTTTGACAAAGGGATACGCGTATCGAGCCAGAACTGCTCAGTCAGTTTTTCCCAGGTTGATTTATCGATGACATCTTCGATGGCATTCCAGTTAATGGCTTTGTAGTAAGTCGTCATTTTGCTTTCTCGATTCTATAAATGGTTTTATACTAAGGTTGAAGATAATTTTTACAAGTAAAATACAACTAGCGTAATACAATGATAGTGTAGAGTATACATCAAAAAAACTAATATTAAATTTCTGAGTTAAATCACTTGTAACCGTATCTGTCAATATAAAGAAAAGTCCTAAAAATGCAAGAAAAATTATTGTTAGCATACTGCTATTGAAAAGAAGTGCTATTAAACCCCAAAAATCCTTGTCAATAGAATTGTTTTCTGATAAAAATTTTTTTGGAAATAGGGTAAGGAATAAAGATATTGCTCCTAAAATTAATAGTATATAGAAGAACTGATTAACAGAATTTTCGGTAAATAGCTCACTCAACCTATGAAAGTATTCTTTTATAATTGATAAAGATATTCCGTAGTCATTATCTGTAATGAAATTGGAAACTAGAAACCAGGTGAAAACATAAGGTATAAAAAAGTACTTATATACATTTGCATGTATATTGTTTAAGTTGGTTTTTAGAGCATGATAACAAATTAAATATAAAATAAAAACAAAAAATATGAATAGAGCTAAAATTGAAATAAAAATAATCAATATGAGGTTTAAAAATTTCTTAAAACTTTTAGAATTTTTATAACGTTTAATGAAAAAAACAAATGTTTCTTTTATTTCTGGCCAAAAGTTTTTCAATGACTTTAAAACAGAGCAATAAGGAATAATACAGATTGTATATATAATTATTATTATAAATATTGGGTTCATTAAATCACACAGCTCTCACATTGGTTAGCACCGACTTCTCCACCATCATCGGTAAAGGTACGGACGTAGTAGATAGACTTGATACCTTTGTTGAAGGCATAGTTACGAAGGATAGACAAGTCACGTGTTGTTTGTTTGTTTTCTTTCTTCCATTCGTAAAGGCCTGTTGGAATATCACTACGCATGAAGAGTGTGAGTGAAAGTCCTTGGTCCACGTGCTCAGTCGCAGCAGCATAAACATCAATGACCTTACGCATATCCATGTCATAAGCAGAAGTGTAGTAAGGAATTGTCTCTGTTGACAAACCAGCAGCAGGATAGTAGATTTTACCGATTTTCTTCTCTTGGCGTTCTTCGATACGTTGCGTAATTGGGTGAATAGAGGCAGAAACATCGTTGATGTAGCTGATAGAACCATTTGGCGCTACAGCAAGTCGGTTTTGGTGGTAAAGTCCATCTGCTTTAACTTTATCACGAAGTTCAGCCCAGTCAGCAGCAGTAGGGATAAAGATATCTTTGAAGAGTTCTTTAACACGTTCTGATTTTGGAAGGAATTCGCCAGTTACATACTTGTCGAAGTAGCTTCCGTTAGCATAGTCTGATTTTTCAAAGTTGTGGAAGGTGATACCACGCTCACGCGCGATATTGTTTGACTCAACTAAGGTCCAATAGTTCATAAGCATGAAGTAGATGCTTGTAAACTCAACAGACTCAGGTGATCCGTATTCGATGAGTTGTTGGGCAAGGTAGCTGTGAAGTCCCATTGCACCAAGACCAAAGGTATGAGCTTGGCTATTTCCATGGTCGATAGTAGGGACAGCTACGATGTGTGAACTATCTGTGACGAAAGTAAGGGCACGAACCATAGCACGGATAGAACGACCAAAGTCAGGTGAAGTCATCATGTTGACCACGTTAGTTGAACCAAGATTACATGAAACGTCTGTTCCCATTTGCAGGAATTCTTGAGCATCGTTGATCAAACTTGGTTCTTGAACTTGAAGAATCTCAGAACACAAGTTACTCATGATAATCTTACCATCGACAGGATTTGCGCGGTTAGCTGTATCAATGTTGACTACATAAGGATAGCCAGATTCTTGTTGCAGTTTAGAAATTTCAGTTTCCAAATCACGCGCCTTGATCTTTGTCTTACGGATGTTTGGATTTGCAACCAGCTCATCGTATTTTTCAGTGATGTCGATGTAGTTGAATGGCACACCATACTCTTTTTCAACAGAATAAGGACTGAAGAGATACATTTCTTCATTTTTACGTGCTAATTCGTAGAATTTATCTGGTACCACAACACCAAGTGAGAGAGTCTTGACACGAACTTTTTCATCGGCATTTTCTTTCTTAGTTGAAAGGAAGGCGATGATATCTGGGTGAAAGACATTGAGGTAAACAACCCCAGCACCTTGACGTTGACCAAGTTGGTTAGAGTAAGAGAAGCTATCTTCGAAAAGCTTCATAACTGGTACGACACCAGAAGCAGCACCCTCATAACCCTTAATAGGAGCACCAGCTTCACGAAGGTTGCTGAGGGAAATTCCCACACCACCACCAATACGTGAAAGTTGAAGAGCTGAGTTGATAGAACGTCCGATAGAGTTCATATCATCTGTTACCTGGATCAAGAAACAGGATACCAATTCACCACGACGTGCACGGCCTGCATTCAAGAAAGAAGGAGTAGCAGGTTGGTAGCGTTGGTGGATAATTTCATTAGCGATATCAATAGCAATCACTTCATCACCATCAGCAAAGTAAAGGGCATTAAAGAAGACGCGGTCTTCCATGCTTTCAAGGTAGTATTCCCCGTCATTGGTTTTCAAAGCATATTGATTGTAAAACTTGTATGCTGCCATGAAAGATTTGAATTGGAAGTTTTGATCCTTAATAAATTGGTAAAGCTCTTCTAAGAATTCTGGACGATATTTCTTGATAAATGCTGTCTCAATGTAGTTATGCTCAATGAGGAAGTTGATTTTATCCGTAATTGAGTTAAAAACCATTGTATTTGGTACAACATTTTCTTTAAAGAAGGCTTCTAAAGCTTCCTTGTCTTTGTGAAGCATGATTTGTCCATTCACAGGACGGTTAATTTCGTTATTAAGACGGAAGTAAGTCACGTCTTCAAGATGTTTTAATCCCATAAAAAATCCTTTATCTAATTACAAAAGAAAGGCTTCTAAGATAGACATAGAAGCTTTTGTCCTGATTCTTAAGCAAGTTGTTTGAGTTTACCTGGCTGGAAACCAGAGAAAACTTCTGTTGGTGTCTGAATGATAGGAGCGGCACTAAAGCCAAGCTCTTTTACTTGATCAATGTATTCAGGCTGTTCATCAAGATTGATTTCTTTATATTCAACATTATTACTGTCCAAAAAGCGTTTGGTCATTTTACATTGGACACAGTTGTTTTTAGAATATACGGTTACCATTGTGTAAGTCCTCTTTAAATATTAATTACTTTCTTAGTATATCAGAAAAAAAAACTTTGTCAACTTTCTAAAACTAAATCTTGTGTAATTGTTTTACTGATTTTACCTACAAACACAATATATAGTATAAACTTTTAAAGAAAGTTCAAAAAAAGCATTGAATACACGAGGAAAGATTCTACAAAAACTACATACTGTGTTTTGCTAAATTTAATAGAAGATTTTCTGCAAGTTATCTGAAAGGAAATTGAAGAAAGTCCATAAAACACTTGAAAAATATCAATGAAGGTGATATAATACTAAATTGTAAGGGTTATCAGATGTAACCCAACAAGAAAACTATTAAAGGAGAGTCAAACTATGGCTTCTAAAGATTTCCACGTAGTGGCAGAAACAGGTATCCACGCACGTCCAGCAACATTGTTGGTACAAACTGCTAGCAAATTTGCTTCAGATATCACTCTTGAGTACAAAGGTAAATCAGTTAACCTTAAATCTATCATGGGTGTAATGAGCCTTGGTGTTGGTCAAGGTGCTGACGTTACAATCACTGCTGAAGGTGCAGACGCTGATGACGCTATCGCTGCAATCTCAGAAACAATGGAAAAAGAAGGATTGGCATAAGGAAATGACAGAAATGCTTAAAGGAATCGCAGCATCTGACGGTGTTGCAGTTGCAAAAGCATATCTACTCGTTCAACCGGATTTATCATTCGAGACTGTTACAGTCGAAGATACAAATGCAGAAGAGGCTCGTTTGGATGTTGCTCTTGAAGCTTCTCAAAACGAGCTTTCTCTTATCCGCGAGAAGGCTGTAGGTACGCTTGGTGAAGAAGCGGCACAAGTATTTGACGCTCACTTGATGGTTCTTGCTGACCCTGAATTGATCGGTCAAATCAAAGAAACTATCCGTGCTAAGAAAGTGAATGCAGAAGCAGGTCTGAAAGAAGTTACTGACATGTTTATCACAATCTTTGAAGGCATGGAAGACAACCCATATATGCAAGAACGTGCAGCGGATATCCGCGACGTAACAAAACGTGTATTGGCTAATCTCCTTGGTAAAAAATTGCCAAACCCAGCTTCTATCAATGAAGAAGTGATCGTGATTGCTCACGACTTGACTCCATCTGATACAGCTCAATTGGACAAAAACTTTGTAAAAGCTTTTGTAACAAACATTGGTGGTCGTACAAGTCACTCAGCTATCATGGCTCGTACACTTGAAATCGCTGCAGTTTTGGGTACAAACAACATCACTGAAATCGTTAAAGATGGTGACCTACTTGCCGTTAATGGTATTACAGGTGAAGTGATTATCAACCCTACTGAAGAACAAGCAGCTGAATTTAAAGCAGCTGGTGAAGCTTACGCTCAACAAAAAGCTGAGTGGGCACTCTTGAAGGATGCTCAAACAGTTACTGCTGACGGTAAACACTTCGAATTGGCTGCCAACATTGGTACTCCAAAAGACGTTGAAGGTGTTAACGAAAACGGTGCAGAAGCTGTAGGTCTTTACCGTACAGAGTTCTTGTACATGGATTCTCAAGACTTCCCAACTGAAGACGAACAGTACGAAGCGTACAAGGCTGTTCTTGAAGGAATGAACGGTAAACCAGTTGTCGTTCGTACAATGGATATCGGTGGTGACAAGGAGCTTCCTTACTTCGATATGCCACATGAAATGAACCCATTCCTTGGTTTCCGTGCTCTTCGTATCTCTATCTCTGAAACTGGAGATGCAATGTTCCGCACTCAAATCCGTGCCCTTCTTCGTGCTTCTGTACACGGTCAATTGCGTATCATGTTCCCAATGGTTGCACTTTTGAAAGAATTTCGTGCAGCTAAAGCAGTCTTCGATGAAGAAAAAGCAAACCTTCTTGCTGAAGGTGTTGCAGTTGCGGATGACATCCAAGTTGGTATCATGATTGAAATTCCTGCGGCAGCTATGCTGGCAGACCAATTTGCAAAAGAAGTAGACTTCTTCTCAATTGGTACAAACGACTTGATCCAATACACAATGGCAGCAGACCGTATGAACGAGCAAGTTTCATACCTTTACCAACCATATAACCCATCAATCCTTCGTTTGATCAACAACGTTATCAAAGCAGCTCACGCTGAAGGTAAATGGGCTGGTATGTGTGGTGAGATGGCTGGTGACCAAACAGCTGTTCCACTTCTTGTCGGAATGGGCTTGGATGAGTTCTCTATGTCAGCTACATCTGTACTTCGTACACGTAGCTTGATGAAGAAACTTGACACTGCTAAAATGCAAGAATACGCTAACCGTGCTCTTACTGAATGTTCAACAATGGAAGAAGTTCTTGAACTTTCTAAAGAATACGTTAACTTCGATTAATCAATTACAAATCCTTGTAGCTTCTAGCTATGAGGATTTTTTCTTCTATTTTGTAGAAAACTCCATCTGTAAAATTTATTAAAAATATGGTAAAATAGACAAGGGAAAAAACAAGGAGGCTACAATGCAAAATAGACCAATCATTATCGGAGTAACAGGTGGATCTGGAGGAGGAAAGACAAGCGTATCTAAAGCAATCTTGTCGCATTTTCCAAATGAAAAAATCTCTATGATTGAGCATGATTCCTACTATAAAGATCAATCTCATCTAACCTTTGAAGAGCGTATTAAGACCAACTATGACCATCCTTTTGCTTTTGATACTGATTTGATGATTGAGCAAATCAAAGAGTTGTTGGCAGGTCGTCCAGTTGATATTCCTACCTATGATTATGCTGCCCATACCAGAAGTTCTAAAACTTATCGTCAAGAACCTCAGGATGTCTTTATCGTAGAAGGAATCTTGGTTTTGGAGGACAAACGACTTCGTGATTTGATGGATATCAAGATTTTCGTAGATACAGATGATGACGTTCGTATCATTCGCCGTATTAAACGTGATATGGAAGAGCGTGGTCGTAGTCTGGATAGCGTTATTGACCAATATCTTGGTGTGGTGAAACCCATGTATCATCAATTTATTGAGCCAACAAAGCGTTATGCAGATATCGTTATTCCAGAAGGAGTGACCAATACAGTAGCTATTGATTTACTGACAACAAAGATTGAAAAGATTTTAGAAGAAGCACGTCTAGCCCAATAATAAGTAGATAAAAGGCTGTGGGAAAGTAAACATTTTTCCAAGATTGAAGCTTTTCCCATATTGGTGAGTCTTTACAATCATGCTTTTAGATAGTTTCGTTAAAGGGTCTGTAATCTTAATTAAATACAGAGTCAGTTACTCGGGGCAAATAAAAATTGAGGTCGGGAAAATCCCGACCTCTTATTTTTTGATTTTTTCAAGTCTCGGAACAATAACTAGAGTAAGTATTGCTGAGATTATGAGTTCTGCAATAGAATTTGTTGAGATAACAGTAGCTAATAGTTTTTGGATATTTCCGTCAAAAACATTTCCAAAGAGGAAGAAGATTCCACCTAGTACAAATACAGTATTTGTGAGGGAACCGAGTGCTCCCGCGAAGATGAGCCCCGCCTTGTTTTTGAGGAGTTTATAGACAAAGTATGGAGTTAAACCAATAAGGATGCGTGGTACAATCGCAATAACTAGGGAGTAGATGTTACCATTTGGTACAAATGGAGAGAAGAGGTAGCTGGTTGGGAGAATCGTGATCGTATTGACTGTCAAGCTAATCATTCCCATCAAGAAACCTAAGATAGCCCCAATCCGTGGTCCGTAGATGATACTAGCAATGATGACTGGAATATGGACAATGGTTGGTTTAATTGGAAATGGCAAGACATTAAAGACAATAGAGCTCAGCAGATGAATGACGATCATGCTGGCAAAAAAGATAGCAATTGGAGCAATATTAGAGCGTTTGTTCATGAAGTTTTTCCTTTATCTGTTGTAAAATAGTATCAAGATCAGCAAGAGCACCCCGTCCTACATCGCCACAGGCCAGTAGGGACTCTTTTGGAGCAATAATTGTATAACCATAAGTTTCTAAAGTTTTTAGGTTTGTTTGAGTTGCTGGATGGTCATACATTTTGGCATTCATAGCAGGTGCTACTAGTTTTGGAACGTAGTGTGGCAAGGCAAGAGCAGTAGCAGTTACCATATTATCAGCCAAACCGTGCGCGACTTTCGCAATCGTATTAGCGGTTGCAGGGGCAAGGATAAACAAATCTGTTTCTTTGCCTAGCTCGATATGATTGACTTTATCAGGAGAAGGTTCCTGCATAAGATCGAGATGTACGGTATTTTGAGATAAGACTTGAAGGGTTAAAGGTTGAATAAAGGCAGTCGCAGCCTGGGTCATGAGTACAGTAACAGAATGCCCTTGTTTCTTCAAGCCACTTACCAAATCAGCAGCCTTGTAAGAGGCGATTGATCCCGTTACAGCCAAGAGAATATGTGCCATAGCTTTCCTTTCTATGAATGATAGGCTTGAATCTTTTCAAGGAGGAGTTCTGCAATTTCTTCTTTAGTCTGGACTGTTTGAAGCTGATCTTTTTCAACAAAGATTGCACGATGCTGGTTTACTGAGATTTGAGTCAGGTCATTTGCAATAATTAAGTCTGCTTGGTTCTTGATAAGACTTTTTCTGGCAATCTCGATGAGATAATCCTCAGAGACATCAACCAGCAGTTTGAAACCAATCAGATGAATAGCAGGATTCCACTCCTTGACAAGAGAGATGATTTTGGGTGTTTTTTTTAGGAACAAAACCTGAACCTCGTCAGTTGAAGAAATCTTAGCTTGATGATTCTGCTTGCTTAAAAATTCTTCTAGATTGGAGCTAGATTGAACTTCCTCAAACCCTGTCATATAGACAGGAGTGTAATCAGATACTGCCATTGAGTGAATCAAGACCTGATAATCCTGAACACGTTCTTGCATTTCCAGTAGAAGGTCCTTGGTATTGTTAATTTCTCGAATACTTAGATTGGGATGAGCTTCTGGTTTTACAGCTCGTTTTGTAGTAATTAAACAAACTTCATGCCCTGCAGCAAGCAGGGTTTCTGTGATGATTTTGCCCAAGCGACCTGTAGAATGGTTAGTGATAGAGCGGACGCTATCGATAGCTTCACTGGTACCGCCTGATGTAACTAAAATTTTCATAGCACTATTGTACCAAAAAAAAAATAATAAGCAAAAGAAAGCGCTTGAATATATATAGAAAATAAAAAGAATCTACTATAGTTTTAAACTATAAAGCCATATAAAATTTAAGAAAGAACTCTAAAAACCTTAAAAAACAGGGATATTTACGAACGTTTAGAGAGTTTTGGGATGTTAAAAATCTTGTTTTGTGTTATAATGAATTAACACATTTGAGGTAGAGGAGTTTGTTATGAAAACAGATATTGAAATTGCACAAAGTATCGAATTAAAACCAATAGTTGATGTTGTTGAGAAACTTGGTATTTCATACGATGATTTGGAGTTGTATGGAAAATATAAGGCTAAGCTAAGCTTTGATAAGATTCGTGAGGTTGAAAGTAATCCAGTCGGTAAATTGATTTTAGTTACTGCTATCAATCCAACACCTGCTGGTGAAGGAAAGTCAACTATTACCATCGGGCTTGCGGATGCTTTGAATAAGATTGGCAAGAAAACCATGATTGCTATTCGCGAACCTTCTCTTGGTCCTGTCATGGGGATTAAAGGTGGGGCAGCAGGTGGTGGTTATGCTCAAGTATTACCAATGGAAGACATCAACCTTCACTTTACTGGAGATATGCACGCTATCACAACTGCAAACAATGCTCTCTCTGCCTTGATTGACAACCATTTGCACCAAGGAAATGAGCTAGGAATCGACCAACGTCGTATTCTTTGGAAACGTGTTGTAGACTTGAACGACCGTGCTCTTCGCCATGTAACTGTTGGTCTTGGTGGCCCGCTTAATGGTATTCCACGTGAAGATGGTTTTGATATCACAGTTGCTTCAGAGATCATGGCTATCCTTTGTTTGGCAACTGATATTGAAGATTTGAAACGCCGTTTGGCTAATATCGTCATCGGATACCGTTATGACCGTACACCAGTTTCGGTTGGTGATTTACAGGTTGAGGGTGCCTTAGCATTGATTTTGAAAGATGCTATCAAACCAAACTTGGTGCAAACAATCTATGGAACACCAGCATTCGTACATGGTGGACCATTTGCCAATATCGCCCATGGCTGTAACTCAGTTTTGGCAACAAAAACTGCTCTTCGTTTAGCAGATTACACAGTGACAGAAGCTGGCTTTGGTGCAGACCTTGGTGCAGAGAAGTTCCTGGATATTAAGACTCCAAACTTGCCAACAGCTCCAAGTGCAGTAGTCATTGTAGCGACTCTTCGTGCCCTTAAAATGAATGGTGGAGTAGCTAAAGATGCTCTGACAGAGGAAAATGTAGAAGCAGTACGTGCTGGATTTGCAAACTTGAAACGCCACGTTGAGAATATCCGTAAGTTCGGTATTCCAGCGGTTGTTGCTATCAATGAATTTGTTTCTGATACAGAAGCTGAAATTGCAGCTTTGAAAGAACTATGTGCTTCAATTGATGTTCCAGTTGAATTGGCTAGCGTATGGGCTGATGGAGCTGAAGGAGGAGTTGCTCTAGCTGAAACTCTCGTAAAAACAATCGTCGAAAACCCAGCAAACTACACACGTCTCTATGACAACGATCTTTCTGTCCAAGAAAAGATTGAAAAGATTGTCACTGAAATCTATCGCGGAAGCAAAGTAAACTTCGAAAAGAAAGCTAAAACCCAAATTGCACAAATCGTTCAAAATGGTTGGGATAAACTGCCAATCTGTATGGCTAAGACTCAGTACAGTTTCTCAGATAATCCAAACGCACTTGGAGCACCTGAAAACTTTGAAATTACTATTCGTGAATTGGTACCAAAACTTGGTGCAGGCTTCATCGTAGCTCTTACAGGTGATGTCATGACCATGCCTGGACTTCCAAAACGACCTGCCGCTCTCAACATGGATGTTGAAAGCGATGGAACTGTTCTTGGATTATTCTAATTGAACAACAAAAAACTCCTAGAAATCATCTAGGAGTTTAGTTTTTATTTCATAGTTGGGAAGAGCAATACATCACGGATAGTAGTAGTATCAGTGAGGAGCATGCAGAGACGGTCGATACCGATTCCCAAACCACCTGTTGGTGGCATACCATATTCAAGGGCTTCGATGTAGTCGTAGTCAATGCCTGTCGCTTCATCATCACCAAGCTCTTTGGCTTTGGCTTGAGCTTCAAAACGGCTAAGCTGGTCGATTGGATCGTTCAACTCAGTAAAGGCATTACCGTACTCCTTAGTCATGATGAAGAGTTCGAAACGGTCAGTAAAGCGTTCGTCTTCAGGATTTTTCTTAGCGAGAGGAGATACAGCTACTGGATGTCCATAGACAAAGGTTGGTTGGATCAAGGTTTCTTCAACATACTCTTCAAAGAAAGCATTGATGATATGACCAACTTCAGTGTAGTGTTTTTCAACTGGAACATTCTTTTCAGCAGCGATTGCCTTAGCTTCTTCCAAAGTCATATCTTTCCAGAAATCAACACCTGTAATTTCTTTGATAGCATCAACCATGTGAACACGTTGGAATGGTTCGTTAATTTTGATTTCAGTACCTTGGTAGTTAACTGGGCCATCGCCTTTAACAACTTTTGCAGCGTGTTGGATAATGCCTTCAGTTAAGTCCATAATGTCTTGGAAGTCTGCATAAGCTTGGTAAACTTCGATAGAAGTGAACTCAGGGTTGTGTGTAGCATCCATTCCTTCGTTACGGAAGATACGGCCAATCTCATAAACACGTTCCATACCACCGACGATAAGACGTTTCAAGTGAAGTTCAGTGGCGATACGAAGCACCATGTCAATGTTTTGAGCGTTGTGGTGAGTGATGAATGGACGAGCAGCAGCACCACCAGCTTCGTTATGAAGAACAGGTGTTTCCACTTCAAGGAAGCCTTTTTGGTCAAGGTAACGACGGATTTCAGAAATGATTTTTGAGCGAGTGACAAAACGTTCAAAGCTCTCACGGTTTGAAATCAAATCAAGGTAACGTTTACGGTAGATAGTTTCAACATCTGTCAAACCGTGGAATTTTTCTGGAAGTGGACGAAGAGCCTTAGACAAGTGAGTAATGTGAGTTGCCTTGATAGAGAGTTCTCCCATATCCGTACGCATAACTTCCCCTTCGACACCAAGGAAGTCTCCTAAGTCAGCTTTTTTAAAGATTTCGTAGTTTTCTTCACCGACAGCATCCTTACGAACGTAGATTTGGATTTGACCTTCGCGGTCTTGAAGGTGGGCAAATCCAACCTTACCTTTACCACGTTTGGTAACAAGACGACCTGCAATAGTAGCAGTTTCGTTTAATTCGTGTAGTTTTTCTTTATCGAGATCAGCATATTTATCTTTTAGTTCTTGTGAATTTGCAGTGCGTTCAAAGCGTTTACCGAATGGATCAATTCCTTGTTCGCGGAGCGCAGCCATTTTTTCACGGCGAACGATCTGCTGGTCATTTAGTTCTTCCATATGTTCTGTTGACATGGTTTCCTCCTAGTTTTTACTCAATACTTGATAGGATGAGTCTATATTACGATACTCCCATTTTAACATAAATGTCAAATAAATTCACGGATATTCTACAAAATATGAAAAGAACTTAACAGTGATTGTTAAGTTCAGTTCTAAGTTTGATAAGAAGTGTCATTCCAGACTATAAGATTGAAGTTTTCAAAGTCGGATGTTTCAAGAACGGTAACACTAGCATTTGCTAGACCACCATCTTTTCTAAGTAGAGGAACATCGTAACCTAGCAGAGTTTGTATACTTGCTGTGAGATTGGCTCCATGACCGACGATTAAAACATGTTCAAATTCTTGATCTTGAAGTGATTTAACAAAATTGATAGTTCGTTGTGTTGTTTGATAAACGGACTCAGCACCAAACATAGTCGAATCAAACTTCGCTAAATTACTACGGATAGCATACATTTGCTCAGGATAGATTGCTTTTAAAGTTGCAAATTTTGCTCCTTCAAGTTTTCCAAGTTGCCATTCTCTTAGAAGGGATGTTTCTTGTAAGGGACAGCTATCTTTCAGTTGACTTTGGATAATTTGAGCGGAAGTTTTAGCACGAGGAAGATCACTAGAATAAATCACATCAAATGAAGTTTCCTGAAGATATTGGCCTAATTTTTTTAAGGTTTCAATGGATTCCTCAAGGAGTGGTGAGTCACCACTTGCCCCTTGAAAACGTCCTTCAAGATTCCAAAGAGTTTTACCGTGGCGAACAAAGTATAGTTTCATTGATCATTGTCCTTCTATAATATCTGCAAAGTCTGCTTTAACAAAGCTTGCAAGGTCTTTTGGGTTGATAATAATACTATGACCAACTTCACCTGCCGAAACGATCATTTCTTCAAGCTCAAGTGCACTTTGATCGATAAAGATAGGGTAGTTATGTTTTTGACGAATTCCAACTGGATTATTGGCGCCATGGATATAGCCTGTTGTCTTTTCGAGGTCTTTTTGTGGAATCATGCTGACTTTCTTATTACCAGAAATCTTTGCAAGCTTCTTTTCAGAAAGGTGTTCAGTGATAGGAAGGATACCGATAAGGGGACCAGTCTTATCTCCCAGAAGGGCTAAAGTCTTGAAAATCTGGCTTTTATCGTAACCTTGAGGTAACTCACCTTCCAAAGCATTAATTTGAATTCCTTTATGATTAATCCCTGCCTTGGTTAAAATTTGTTGGACCAAGGTTTTTTTGACTTTTACTTTTTTAGCCATTATTTGTATTTATCCTCCAATTGACTCATCCAAATACCTAACCAAATACCTAGAGCGAAGAAAAAGGCAATGATGACATAAGAAACAAGAGATAAACCACTGTAGCTGATGCTTTCAGCATTACCAGCATTTGGAATGAGGATCAAGATTGTACTTGATAGTACAATTCCGATGATAAAGTGGTAAACACGAGATTGATAGACACGGAGAGCGTAGTCCATAAATTTTGAAAAAATGACAAGAGTAGCAAGTGCTCCAATTCCTATTGGAAGGAAGGTTCCGAATAAATCAAAAGTCTTAAATCCAGTTAGCATTGGACTATAAAGACCAAGGATTAAAAGTAGATTAGAAGGGCTGAGTCCTGGCACTAAAATTCCAAGTGCCAATAAGCATCCAGCAAGAGTAAAGTTAAGGAAACTAGCTGACAATGATCCGACGACAAAGTTTAAGGCATAGAGGGCAATACCTGAAAGGATAAAGGTCGCCCAAAACCAAATGAGATCAATCTTATCTCTCTCGGAGTCACGGGTAGATTCTTTGACAAGACTTGGAATAGTTCCGATGATAGCACCAGCAAAACTCCACAACACATACACTTGATAATTTTCGAGAAGGTACTCAATAGGATATGAGAAAAGGCCGATACCCAGTAGCATTCCAATACCGACTGGTAGGAAAAAGAGTAGATCTTCTTTTAAATTCTTGAAAGGATGTGCAAGGAAGCGAATCATTCTCTCATAAATTCCCAAGATAGCGGCAAGAACACCACCAGAAATTCCTGGCAAAATAAAACCGAGAGCAATAACAATTCCTTTAATAATTTTTGATAGCCATGATAACATAAAGATCCTCCAAAATTCAAATTAGTTTAAAGATATTTATAGTATTTCCATACTACAAAATAAAGAAAAGCAAGCAGAAAGCAATGTCTGACTTGCTCATTGTGATAGTGATTAAGGATTTAAAAACAATTTTCTAAAGGTTTCTTCCTTGTTCTTTGATGAAGAAATAAGGTTCAAATCTAGATGATGTTCAAAGCCTCCAAGGCTTCCATGAGAGGTGTATTGGTGAAGATCATAGTTAAGATCTGTATTGGGAGCACTCTCGTAGTAACCCGAGTTGGTTCCATAGGACGGTATCCAGATTGCTGAGAAATTCTCCGTACTGATACTATGCTCCTCCATAAAGTAGACACCAACATAGATGCCAATATTTTTAGCTCCCAATGAAGCTAATTTAGCACGAAAGGCCTCAACACCCTTGTTCATGTCAGACATAGTCTTGTCTTCAACATCCAACCAATAGTAGCTAGGATTATAGGGAGAAGAAGCGTTATAAAAGACTTCGGCAGCTTTTTCCATTTCTTCTACGCTTTTCCCAGCAACATAAGCGTAAACAGCTACTGGGATATTTCGTTTTTGAAACTCTGTGATATGTTCCTTGTAGACCTTATCGACTCCATTTTTATAGGCAGCGTCATTTTCTTCAGAAACTTGACCTCCACTATGAACGCGAACAATCGCACCAGAGATATTTTGAGATAAGGTGTCATAATTAATCTCTGACGGCCTTTGCCAACCAGAAACATCAACAATAGGTTTATTGATATTATGTAAAGCTTGAGTTTCTACTTGAACTGGATTTTGCTTTGTTTTGACGGGATGGTCTTCAAACTTGGGTCTATTTAGGACCAAAACCCCCACGATAAGAGCTAATACAGTAAAAATAAAAGCGGGATTAATTTTCTTTCTCATACTTCTATAGTTTATCGTAAATGGGGGAAAAAATCAAAAAAAATACTCGAAATTATACCGTAAAGACTCTGTTTTAGGCCACTTGACTTCTTTTGTGTTTGAAAGAGCAAAAATATGATATAATTAAAAGGAATTTCTATAGAAAAGAGAAAAATATGGCAAATTATGCAGTTATTTTAGCAGCGGGGAAAGGTACCCGTATGAAATCAGATCTACCTAAAGTCATGCACAAGGTTGCAGGAATTTCAATGCTTGAGCATGTTTTTCGTAGCGTTGGCGCAATTAACCCTGAAAAAACAGTAACGGTTGTTGGCCATAAAGCAGAACTAGTGGAGCAAGTCTTGGCTGGTCAAACTGATTTTGTAAGACAGTCTGAACAATTAGGTACAGGTCACGCAGTCATGATGGCTGAGCCAATTCTTGAAGGACTTTCTGGTCAAACATTGGTCATCGCTGGTGATACACCATTAATCACTGGGGAAAGTCTTAAAAATTTGATTGATTTCCACATAAATCACAAGAATGTAGCTACAATCCTAACTGCAGAAGCTGAAGATCCATTTGGTTATGGACGTATTGTTCGTAATGAGAATGCTGAAGTGCTCCGAATCGTTGAGCAGAAGGATGCTACAGATTTTGAAAAACAAATCAAGGAAATCAATACAGGAACCTATGTCTTTGATAACGCTCGTCTCTTTGAAGCTCTTAAGAATATCAATACCAACAACGCTCAAGGTGAATACTATATCACAGATGTGATTGGTATTTTCCGTGAAGCTGGAGAAAAAGTTGGAGCTTATACTCTTAAAGACTTTGATGAAAGTCTTGGAGTAAATGATCGTGTTGCCCTTGCCACAGCCGAAGGTATCATGCGTCGTCGCATTAACCAAGCCCACATGGTTAATGGAGTTAGTTTTGTGAATCCTGAAGCTACTTACATTGACATTGATGTTGAAATCGCTCCAGAAGTTCAAATCGAAGCAAATGTAACCCTCAAAGGTTCTAGTAAGATTGATGCAGGAACTGTTTTGACCAACGGAACTTATATCGTTAATAGTAGTATCGGAGCAGGAGCAGTGATTACCAATTCAATGATTGAGGAAAGCTCAGTTGCTGATGGCGTTACAGTTGGTCCTTATGCTCATATCCGTCCAGGATCAAGCCTTGCAAAAGATGTGCACATTGGAAACTTTGTTGAAGTCAAAGGTTCAAGCATAGGAGAAAATACCAAAGCAGGACATCTAACCTATATCGGAAACTGTGAAGTTGGTAGTGATGTTAACTTCGGTGCTGGTACTATTACCGTGAATTACGATGGGCAGAACAAATACAAGACAGTGATTGGAAACAATGTCTTTGTCGGTTCTAATTCAACCATTATTGCACCAGTAGAGCTTGGAGATAACTCTCTTGTTGGTGCTGGTTCTACCATCACTAAGAATGTTCCTGCTGATGCCATTGCCATCGGTCGTGGTCGTCAAGCTAATAAAGATGGTTATGCTACTCGCCTCCCTCACCATCCTAACAATAAATAGGAGCTAACGATGGAATTTGAAGAAAAGACGCTTAGTCGTAAAGAAATTTATAAAGGACCTATTTTTCAGCTAGTTCAAGATCAGGTTGAACTACCTTCTGGAAAAGGTACTGCGCAACGTGATTTGATTTTCCACAATGGGGCAGTTTGCGTTCTTGCAGTTACTCCAGATAATAAGATTGTTCTTGTTAAACAATATCGCAAGGCGATTGAAAAAGTTTCTGTTGAAATTCCTGCAGGTAAGCTGGAAATTGGGGAGAATGCAGATCCAGAAGCTGCAGCACTTCGTGAATTAGAAGAAGAAGCAGCCTATACTGGCAAACTAAATCTTCTTTATGATTTTTATTCTGCGATTGGATTTTGTAACGAGCGTTTAAAACTTTACTTGGCAAGCGATTTGACAAAAGTTGAAAATCCTCGTCCTCAGGATGAAGATGAGACTTTAGAGCTACTCGAGGTCAGTCTTGACCAAGCTAAAGCATTGATCCAGTCTGGAGATATTTGTGATGCTAAGACCATTATGGCTATCCAGTACTGGGAATTACAAATAAATAGTGGAGGAGCCCATGGGTAAACCTTTATTAACAGATGAAATGATTGAACGTGCCAATCGAGGAGAGGACATCTCAGGTCCTCCCTTGCTAGATGATGAGGAAACTAAGATTTTACCGACTTCTGCTCAGAATTTTGGCTATTCACGAACCAGAGATCATGGATTTAGCCAAGATACACTGACTATCGAAGTTGAACCCTCTATTCACAAAAGTCGTCGGATTGAAAATACTAAGAGAAATGTCTTTAATTCTAAATTGAATAAGATTCTATTTGCAGTTATTATTCTCTTGATTTTGTTAATTCTAGCAATGAGATTTATTTAGGGGGACTATCATGAAAATTGGAATTATTGCAGCTATGCCTGAAGAACTAGCTTACTTACTTCAACACTTGGAGGACGCTCGTGAAGAAAAGGTTCTGGGAAATAGCTATCATACCGGTAAAGTTGGTTCTGTTGAACTTGTACTCGTAGAGAGTGGTATCGGAAAAGTCATGTCTGCAATGAGTGTCGCTATCTTAGCAGATCACTTTCAGGTTGATGCAGTGATTAATACTGGATCTGCTGGTGCAGTGGCAACTGGGATCGCAGTAGGGGATGTAGTGATTGCAGACAAGCTTGCCTATCACGATGTTGATGTGACTGCCTTTGGCTATGATTACGGTCAAATGGCGCAACAACCTCTTTATTTTGAATCAGACAAAAAGTTTATCAGTTTGATTCAAGAGAGTTTGTCTAAACTGGAACAAACTTGGCACTTGGGCCTAATCGCTACAGGTGATAGTTTTGTGGCTGGAGAAGATAAAATCAAGGTCATTAAAGAACACTTCCCTCAAGTTCTTGCTGTAGAGATGGAAGGAGCAGCTATTGCTCAAGCAGCTCATGCTTTGAACCTACCTTTCTTGGTCATTCGTGCTATGAGTGACAATGCCAATCATGAAGCATCCGTTTCCTTTGATGAGTTTATCGTAGAAGCAGGACGTCGTTCTGCCCAAGCCCTAATGACGCTTTTGCAGTCTATAAAGGATTAATAGAATAATTACTAAGAGTGGGAAGATGAAATCGGTAATTCGTTAGAATTCGATTTCGTCGTCCCACCTCCGCACAGTTGAGTAGGGCTGTAAAAGCTGATGAAATCAGCGTACTAGAGCCCACTCAACCACTGCGTCTTGCTCGACAATCCAAAGATAATTGAGAGGCTAGGACTTTTGTCCCAGCCTCTTCTTGTCTTGCCAACTAAAATAATCAGAAGAGTTCTAAGAAAAGTTATTTTTCTGCTTTTTTGATATAATAGAAACATTGACTTGAAGAATAAGGAAGAGAAAATGAACGAATTATTAAAGGGAATGAATGACCGACAGGCTGAAGCGGTCCAAACAACAGAAGGTCCACTGCTGATCATGGCGGGGGCGGGATCTGGTAAGACTCGTGTTTTAACCCACCGTATTGCCTACTTAATTGATGAAAAGATGGTAAACCCATGGAATATCTTGGCCATTACCTTTACCAATAAGGCTGCGCGTGAAATGAAGGAGCGTGCTTATGGACTCAATCCAGCTACTCAGGATTGTTTGATTGCGACCTTCCACTCTATGTGCGTGCGTATCCTACGTCGCGATGCGGATCATATTGGCTACAATCGCAATTTCACGATTGTGGATCCTGGAGAGCAGCGAACGCTCATGAAACGCATCCTCAAGCAGTTGAACTTGGATCCTAAAAAATGGAATGAACGGACTATTTTGGGAACCATTTCCAATGCTAAGAATGATCTGATTGACGATGTAGCTTATGCTTCCCAGGCAGGAGATATGTACACGCAAATTGTAGCTAAGTGTTATACAGCCTATCAGAAAGAACTTCGTCAGTCAGAGTCAGTGGACTTTGACGATTTGATTATGCTGACCTTGCGGCTCTTTGACCAAAATCCTGATGTTTTGACTTATTACCAGCAAAAGTTCCAGTACATCCATGTTGATGAATATCAAGATACCAACCACGCCCAGTATCAACTAGTCAAACTTTTGGCTTCTCGCTTCCAAAATATCTGTGTAGTTGGGGATGCTGACCAGTCTATCTATGGTTGGCGTGGTGCTGATATGCAGAATATCTTGGATTTTGAGAAGGATTATCCTCAAGCCAAGGTTGTTTTGTTGGAGGAAAATTACCGCTCAACCAAAACCATTCTCCAAGCAGCTAATGACGTTATCAAAAACAATAAAAATCGCCGTCCTAAGAATCTCTGGACTCAAAATGCGGATGGGGAACAAATTGTCTACTACCGTGCTAATGATGAATTGGACGAGGCTGTCTTTGTAGCCAAAACCATCGATGAACTTGGCCGAAGCCAAAACTTCCTCCACAAGGACTTTGCAGTTCTTTACCGTACTAATGCCCAGTCTCGTACCATTGAAGAAGCTCTGCTCAAGTCCAATATTCCTTATACCATGGTCGGTGGAACTAAGTTCTACAGCCGTAAAGAAATTCGTGATATCATCGCCTATCTGAATCTCATTGCCAACTTGAGTGATAATATCAGTTTTGAGCGCATTATCAATGAACCTAAACGTGGTATTGGACCAGGAACAGTAGAGAAAATCCGTGATTTTGCTAATATGCAAAACATGTCTATGCTAGATGCTTCAGCTAACATCATGTTATCAGGGATAAAAGGTAAGGCAGCCCAGTCGATCTGGGATTTTGCCAATATGATTCTTGATTTACGGGAGCAACTGGACCAATTAAGCATCACCGAACTTGTTGAAGGGATATTGGAAAAGACAGGCTACGTGGATATTCTTAATGCACAAGCAACCTTGGAGAGTAAGGCCCGAGTTGAAAATATCGAGGAATTCCTTTCTGTAACTAAGAATTTTGATGACAATCCTGAAAGTCAAGAAGAGGAAACTGGTTTGGATAAACTTAGTCGTTTCCTGAATGACTTGGCCTTGATTGCAGATACGGACTCAGGCAGTCAGGAAACATCAGAAGTAACCTTGATGACGCTCCATGCGGCCAAGGGACTCGAGTTTCCAGTTGTCTTCTTGATTGGGATGGAAGAAAATGTCTTTCCACTTAGTCGTGCAGCAGAAGACATGGATGAACTAGAAGAGGAACGCCGTCTAGCCTATGTCGGTATCACGCGCGCAGAGAAAATCCTTTATCTAACCAATGCTAACTCACGCCTGCTGTTTGGTCGAACGAACTATAATCGCCCAACACGCTTTATCAATGAGATTAGTTCAGATTTGTTAACTTATCAAGGTTTGGCGCGTCCTGCTAATAGTAGCTTCAAAGCATCCTATAGTAGTGGAGGTGTCGCCTTTGGTCAAGGCATGAGCCTAGCTCAAGCTCTACAAGATCGTAAACGCAACGCAGCACCAAGATCAATTGAATCAAAAGGACTACCTTTTGGACAGTTTTCAGCCGGTTCTAAATCGGCTTCTAGTGAGACAAGTTGGTCTATTGGTGATATTGCCCTTCATAAGAAATGGGGCGAAGGAACTGTTCTAGAAGTTTCTGGAAGTGGATCTACTCAGGAATTGAAAATCAATTTCCCAGAAGTCGGCCTCAAAAAACTTTTAGCTAGTGTAGCACCGCTTGAGAAGAAGTAAGTTTTCTAAATGAATATGATTCCCTTTTGCAATAACAAGGGGGATTTTTTCTGTTCCTCTTATCACAAGATTGTGATAATTTACATTTTCTTAACAAAAAAGTTTTTTGCTTACACATTTAAAACAAATAGTGTATAATTGAAACTGTTTTTGAAAGGGGAGGAAAATGACTGAAAAACAAATGAAAACATTAGGTTGGATTGCAACCTTTATGTCTGTTATGATGTATATCTCATATATTCCTCAAATTATGAACAACCTTGCGGGTCAAAAAGGCAACTTTATCCAACCAGCAGTAGCTGCAATTAACTGCAGTCTTTGGGTATACTACGGACTCTTTAAAAAAGAACGTGATATTCCTTTGGCAGCAGCCAATGCACCAGGTATTGTTTTTGGGATTATTACAGCATTGACAGCTTTATTCTAAAACATAAAGTAAACTCTTCTTCGTATCTAGTTATGAGGGAGAGTTTTTCTTTATCCGAAATTCCTAAAAAAACATGATATAATACTATTAGAAAGGTTGGTGTTTATGGCTAGAATACTTATCATTGAAGATAATAATGAGATCCAGGAAATTTTGAAAACTCTTCTTTCTGAGGAACATGAGGTGATTCAAGCTTTTTCTGGTACTGAAGGAATGATTCGATTTGAGCAAGGTGGCATTGATCTAATCTTGCTAGATATTATGCTTCCAGGAAAAAATGGCGATCAAGTTTTAAAAGCCGTTAGAAAAGATAGCTCAGTTCCTGTCATCATGCTAACTGCCCTAAGTGATAAGAAGCTCATCAGCCAATATCTCTTAGATGGTGCCAATGATTATATTGTAAAGCCTTTTGATTTAGATGAAGTTTTTGCGAGAGTTACGGTACAATTACGTCAAAAAAGTGATAAGCAACCAGTTGAAATCGAAAATCCTGACAAGTTGATTCAACAGTTAAAAAATATTCAATTTGATGCAGATAGTTTTGAAATCAAAAATAGCCAGGAAACTATTCGCCTAGCTAAGAAAGAATGTTTGATTCTCCAAACCTTACTGGGACATCCTAAGAAAATTTTTACGAAAGAAGAACTCTATGAGTTGGTCTGGGAGGATACTTATTTACCAGGCGACAATACTCTCAACACTCATTTAAGTAATCTCCGTAAAAAATTAGGCCAACTGGATCCAGAGCAAGAGTATATTGAAACTATCTGGGGAGTTGGTGTTCGGTTAAAAGGAGATGAGCAATGATCTACATTTTACTTTCTTTGCTAGTGCTGGTTATTATCCTATTGACGATAGGCTTGATTCGCTATCATCTAGCACTCGTAAACTTGAGCCAACAAATCGAAGATAAGATTCTTACTGGAAGCATGAAAAGAATTGGAGTATCAACGTTCTCCAAGGATTTTTTACATCTTTACCAGCAAATTAATCATCTTTTTCAAGAAGTTGAGCAGTCACGGTTGATTATGAAGCGTGAAAAACAGACTTTAGACATGGCTATTAGCAATATTGCCCACGATATTCGGACACCTTTAACGATTGCGTCAGGTTATACTCAGCAATTGCTTAAAACAGAAAATCCTGAGTCTGAGAGTTTGAAAAAAATTTCCCATCATCTCAATCAAGTTTCAAAACGGCTAGAGGCTCTTTTGGACTATCGTCGGTTAATGGAGGGAGCAGTAAAACCTGACTTATCTGAGTTAGAAGTCTCGACATTTATGACGCAAAAACTGCTGACCTATTATGATTCATTTCAGACGGCAAAGATTAACCTTGATTTACAAGTGGAACCTAGTTTGTATTTGCTGACTGATTCAGATTTATTAGACCGTATGTTACAAAATCTCGTTGGCAATGTTCTAAAACATGGTAAGGATGAAGCGAGATTTTCTTTGAAAGAAGTGGACAATCATATCTGTTTGGAAATTGCTAATCTAGTTAAACAACCCATTCGTAAAATTGAAAATCTCAGTCAACGATTTTACTCTGAAAACCTCTCAGATACAGAAGAATCTTCTGGTTTAGGCCTTTATATTACTGAAGAACTATCTCATCTACTTGGTGCAGAACTACAACTAAGTACTGATGGTGCTTGGTTTACAGTTAAGATACTCTTTTAAAACAAATAACCTCCTCTTTTTGAATAGAGGAGGTTATTTTTATAAGCTTTTCTTTTTGAAAACAGCAAGTCCACTAATGGTAAAGAGTAGAATAATGGTTACAGTAACGATAACGGTATATAGAATGGCCTGGCTATAGTCAGTCATGGCATAGGCAAAGTTCAAGGATAAATAGCGCAAAATCTCGATATCTGGAAAGATAAGCATTGGCATTGAAAGTAAGGTAGAACTGATTAAATAGCCAATGAAAACAGCCAAATAAGAATGAGTCACATAGAGAATGAAGGAAACAATAGATAGCCAAGCTAGAATGCAGAGAAATTGAAGAGAAATTGTTAGAAGGAGATTGCCAATAAATCCTTCTGGCATCGTACCAAGACCGTTTAGGATAGTCGCTGGTACGAAAGCAATAACTAGGCTAACAAGAATTTGCATTAGAGCGATACTTGCTAATACTACAAACTTAGCTAGGAAGAATTCTGTGCGAGAAACACCCACTGTCAAACTATTTTTATAGAGTTTTCCGATAAGATCAACTCCTAGAACTAAGCATGCAAGGATAATACAGAGGAAAACTAGGTTTGAGCTATTGCTAGAGGTGTTAATAAGGGCTTGTATCCCATCCCATCCCTTGCTGGGCAGTTCGGTTTCTACGTTTGTACTTGTGCTGACGGATATGAGCTGTCCTGTAGCTCCGAAAGTAGCTCCCATCAACATGAGTGCAAAGAGTACGAATTCTGTAATCCAAAAACCTTTGGAACGGAAAAGACGGTAAAAGTCTGCTTGAATTGTATGTATCATGGTTTTCCTCCTATTTTACTAATTGTGTGAAGTATTCTTCAAGATTTTGACGAGCATAGTAAATCTCATCGACAGCGACATCTGCTAGAGTAAGTTCTTTGAGAATGCGTTTGACATCTTGTTCATGACTAAAAATATGAATCTCATTGTCTGAATTAACAACTTTAAATTCAAGATGCACTTTGTCTTTTAAGATTTGACTAGCTTTTTCTTTGTCACTTGTTTTTAGAACAATATAGTCTTCATTCAGTGTCTCAAATTCGGCCTTACTGATTTCACGAATAATTTTCCCTTGGTCAAGAATTCCAAAGCGATTGGCAACCAGATAGAGTTCTGACAAGATATGACTAGAGATGAGAATTGTTATTCCTAGTTCTTGATTCAGACGTTGAATCATTTGACGAAACTCTTTGATACCGATTGGGTCAAGTCCATTGATAGGTTCATCAAGGATGAGAAAGTCCGGTTTTGATAGTAGGGCAATCGCAATGCCTAGGCGTTGTTTCATTCCAAGAGAGAAATCTCGAAAAACTTTTCTACCTGTATCTGTTAACCCCACATACTTTAATGTTTCCTGAATGACTTGATCGGCATTTGGGATATGTCGAATAGTACAATAGTATCTTAGATTTTGATAGGCTGTTAAATGATTGTGAGCTACTGGGGATTCAATGACTGAACCTACTCGAGATAGGGCTTTCGTGCACTCCTTATACCCTTGACTAGAAAAGAGGGAAATAGTTCCATGGTTAGCAGATAATAATTGGGTAATGATTTTAATCAGAGTTGTCTTACCAGCACCATTTTTTCCGATAAGTCCATAGATATCTCCTTCTTTAACTGAGAGACTAAGATCTTGTAGAATAGGTTGTTTGCCAAATTGTTTGGACAATCCATGGATTTCGAGGACTGTTTTCATAGTTTTCTCCTTTAACCTTTAATACTCAATGAAAATCAAAGAGCAAACTAGGAAGCGAGCCGCAGGCTGTACTTGAGTACGGCAAGGCGAAGCTGACGTGGTTTGAATTTGATTTTCGAAGAGTATAAGATGTTTTATTTTTATAACTCTAGTATAAAGCATAGATATCAAAGAATCGTCAAGCATTTCTAAAGAGTTTCTAAAGTTTTTAAATTTTAAAAAAATAAAAGCCCAGTTGGCTAGAAATACTAGTTGACTGGGCTTATTTTCTACAAAATATATTTCTCAATAGCGCGTGCAACACCATCTTCTTCATTGCTAGCAGTTACTGCATCAGCGAGAGATTTTACGTGGTCGCTGGCATTTCCCATGGCGATCCCCAGCCCAGCAAACTCTAACATCTCAATGTCGTTATTGGCATCACCCATAGCCATGATTTCAGAAGGTTGGATATCTAAAATCTCAGCCAAACGAGAAAGAGCAGAAGCCTTGGTTGTACCGAGTGGCATTGCCTCATAGATAACAGGTTGAGAACGAACACCGCTAAATCTCTGACAAAGTTCATCAGCAAATCGTTGTTCAAAGTCATCTGTTTGTTCTTTTGTCCCTAAAAACATTCCCTGGAACATACGATATTTACCGCTGGTAGCTTCCTCTAGTGTGATTTCAGTCAGGTCAGAAAAGACAAGTGTAGCATCATATTCAACGATAGGATTTGGTTTGCCTCCGAGTACGAAGTAGTGTTCCTCATCAAAGAGAGTCAACTGAACCTCACTCTTTTCAGCCAGGTCATTCAGGTATTCGATGTCTGATTTGCTAAGTTCTCGCCAGTCAACAAGGCTCCAGTCACTGGTTTGGTGGGTAGAACATCCATTGTTGACGATGACGTATTCATTTTGCAAATCAAGACCGAGTTTCTTGTAGTAGGGAAGAACCCCAAAGAGAGGTCGTCCAGTGCAGAGAACCAGTTTGACGCCTTTGTCGATAGCTTTATGAATAGCATCAATATGAGCTTGAGGGATTTCTTTGGCTTCGTTGAGCAGAGTACCATCCATATCCAGAGCAAGTAGTTTAATCATAGTATTTCCTTTTTTCGTGTTTTGCTTATATTATAGCATATTTTGAGGCAAATAAGTCTAAAGCTAAGTGAAATACCATTTCTATTTAGGTTTTTAGTAGATAGATAACAAGAATATGATATACTAAATTAGTAATATATTTAATATTATACTGATAATGGATAAAAAAGCAGAGGTGTTATCGTGAAAAGAAGAGTAGTACAGATTTTACTAGCCTTATTGGTAATCATTTATAGGAAGACTTGGTTTTGGTGGATTTTTAATCATTTTGCAGGTAGGTTTGTACCTGCTAGTAGAGAATTTTTTCACTTTCTTTCTTTTTTAGAGTTTAGCGTTACTTTTCTAGCTATTCTTTATTTACTAGTATTCGAAGGTAGAAGAATTCTTGAGTTGAAGTGGAAATGGAGATATCCAGTTTATTTGCTTCTTGCTTATGGAGTCAGTTATCTTTCAGGTATTGTGTTTTCCTTTTTAACCCCAGCAACGTCCAATCAAATCGCTTTAAATGAATTGACTGAGATGACAGGGCGACAGGAGTTACCTTATCTTTTACTTATTGTTTGTCTGCTAGGACCAATTACAGAAGAATTGGTATATCGAGGAGTTCTGATGAATACATTTCTGAAAGATTCACCATGGTATGGAGATGTTTTGCTATCAGCCTGTGTCTTTGGCTATGTGCATGTCAGTTCAGGTTTAACACCACTCGCCTTTTTCACCTATGCAAGTGGAGGAGCAATTTGTGCATTCCTCTACCGAGAAACTCACTCTCTCTATTATCCTATTTTGCTCCATATCATGATTAACATTACTGCATTTTGGGAATTATGGGTACTCTTGTTTTCTGGTAGTTAATAACTATAAAAGGTCGGATTTTATTCCGACTTTTTTGATATGGGACAGGTTAAAATTAGGGCTTTATATCAATCTGTTTTTACTTAAAAAATGATATAATAAAAGGTAATGAAAAAACAAACGAGGCAGAGATGAAACTACTTTATACCGATATTCGGACTTCTTTGACAGAAATCCTAACCAAGGAGGCTCAAGGACTAGTTGACCAAGGGAAACGAGTCTTTTATATCGCCCCTAACTCTCTTTCTTTTGAAAAGGAACGTGCCGTGCTGGAGTGCTTGAGTCAGCAGGCTTCTTTTGCTATCACAGTCACGCGCTTCGCTCAAATGGCTCGTTATCTGGTTTTAAATGATATTCCTGAGAGGACTAGTCTCGATGATATCGGTCTTGGTATGGCTTTCTATAAGTGTCTGTCCGAGATTGATCCTAAGGATTTACGTGTTTACGGGGCTATTAAGCAAGATCCTCAATTCATCCAGCAACTGATTGAGATTTATCATGAAATGACAACGGCAAAGATGAGTTTTTTGGACTTGGAAAGTTTGACAGATGCTGATAAACGCTCTGATTTAATCTTGATTTTTGAAAAGATAACAGCTTATTTAAATCAAGGTCAAGTTTCACAGGGGAGTACATTATCCTATCTGATTGATGCTATCGAAGAAAACAAGGTAAGTAGTGATTTTAGCAAGATTGCCCTAGTCATTGATGGTTTTACCCGTTTTTCTGCAGAAGAGGAATACCTAGTGGATTTGCTTCATCGTAAGGGTGTTGAGATTATTATTGGTGTATATGCGTCTAAGAGAGCCTATAATAGCTCTTTTAGTGAAGGGAACCTCTATCAAGCCAGTGTTGAATTTCTACGTCATTTAGCTTTTAAATATCAGACCAAGGCAGAAGATGCCTGTCAAGAACATAAAAATCTTGATGCTTTTTCCAAGGCCTCAAAATTACTGGAAAGTGCTTATGATTATTCTGAAATTAGCTTAGAAGTGGATGCTAAGGATAGAGAAGACTTGCAAATCTGGTCTTGCCTGACACAAAAAGAAGAATTAGAATTGGTGGCTCGAAGTATTCGCCAAAAATTACACCAAGAAGCTGAACTAAGCTACAAAAATTTTCGAATCTTATTAGGAGACGTAGAGTCTTATAAACTGTCCTTGCAGACAATTTTTAATCAATATCAGATTCCTTTTTATCTGGGGAGAAGCGAGTCTATGGCTCATCATCCTTTGACTCAATTTGTAGAATCTGTGGGACGTCTCAAACGGTACTATTTCCGTCAGGAAGATTTGATAAACCTCTTACGAACTGGCTTATATACCGACCTTAGTCAAGAGGAAATTGATAGCTTTGAACAATATATCCGCTATTTAGGTATTGATGGACTTTCTAACTTTAAACAAGAATTTACAAAAAATCATCATGGAAAATTTGATTTAGAAGAATTAAATGAGCTGCGTGTCCGTGTCCTAAATCCACTAGAAACTTTATTATCCAGTCGTAAGCAAAAGACTGAAAATATCCTTGCAAAATGGAATAACTTTTTGAAGGACGCATCTGTTACCAAGAAATTACAATCCTTATCTGAAACGATGGATGCGGCAGAACAAGAAAGACAAGAGGAGGTCTGGAAAGCATTTTGCCACGTAATGGAGCAATTTGCGACCGTATTTGAGGGGACTCAGGTCGCTTTAGATGATTTCTTGGCTCTTCTTCATTCAGGGATGTCCTTGTCCAATTATCGTACAATCCCAGCAACGGTAGATACGGTTCTGGTGCAAAGTTATGATTTGATTTCGCCTTTGACTTCTGATTACATCTATGCACTTGGCTTAACCCAGGATCATCTACCTAAAATCACCCAAAATACTAGTCTTTTGAGTGATGAAGAAAGAGAAGTTTTAAACCGAGGTACTGAAGAAGGCTCTCAATTATTGATTGCAAGTCAAGAGAATCTCAAGAAGAATCGCTATACCATGCTTTCTTTGGTAAATTCTGCTAAGAAGCAATTAGTCTTATCAGCGCCTAGTCTACTCAATGAAAACGAGAGTAAAGAGTCAGTTTATCTGAAAGAATTGCAGGATTTTGGTTTTACCAAGATTGAAAAGAGAATCGATCGAAGAAACCTATCAAAGGATGATATTGGTTCTTATCACAGTCTTTTGTCTAGTCTTGTTGCTTATCACCAGCAAGGTGAGTCGGAGACAAGTGACCAGGACTTAACTTTTATTAAGGCTCTAGCTCGTGTCATGGGGAGAAAATTAGAAGATCAAGGTCTTGAAAATCCTGTCCTACCGACAAGTCCAAAAAGTAAGACCTTAGCTGCGGAAACTTTAGAAGCCTTGTATCCTCAAAATCAAGATTTTTATCTATCAACTTCGGGATTAACAGAGTTTTATCGAAACGAATACAGTTATTTCCTTCGATATGTCTTAGGCTTACAGGAAGAATTGCGACTGCGACCTGATGCTCGAAGCCATGGTAATTTCTTGCATCGTATTTTTGAACGGGCTATGAAGCTTCCTGCTGATACACCTTTTGATCGTCGCTTAGAACAAGCAATCTCTGAAACCAGTCAAGAACGTGAGTTTCAAGCCATTTATCAAGAAAGTTTGGAAGCCCAATTAACCAAGGAAGTTCTTTTAGACGTTGCGCGTGCAACTGGGCATATACTTCGTCATAATTCTGAAATTGAAACAATTCAGGAAGAAGCAGTTTTTGGTGGTAAGGAACAAGCCTTTGTCCAGTTAGATAACGGCAGAAATGTCTATGTCCGTGGTAAAGTTGACCGAATAGATCGCTTAAAGACAAGTGAAGCTATTGGTGTTGTCGATTACAAATCTTCTCTAACTCAGTTTAACTTCCCTCTCTTTTATAACGGCCTTAATTCACAATTACCAACCTATCTGGCTGCTCTTAAGAAAGAAGGGAATACAGACTTCTTTGGTGCTATGTATTTAGAGATGGCTGAGCCAGTTCAGTCCTTACAATCTGTTAAAACTCTTTCAAAGGCTTTGGCAGAAACAACTAAGACTATGAAGTATCAAGGGCTATTTCTTGAAAAAGAAATAAAGAACCTTGGGGAACTATATAATAAAAACAAGACCTATCAGTTGTCTGATGAGGAATTCCAGTTATTGCTAGACTATAACGCCCTTATCTATAAGAAAGCTGCAGAGAAGATTTTATCTGGTAGATTTGCTATCAATCCTTACACAGAAGACGGCAGAAGTATTGCGCCATATGTCCAACAATATCAGTCGATAACTGGTTTTGAAGCTAATTACCATTTAGGTCAGGCTAGATTCTTAGATAAGGTTGCTAAGAGCAATGATAAGGAAACATGGTTTAATAAAATCAGAGAGGAGTTGGAGCGATGAAATTTTTATCTCAAGAAGAGATTGCAGCCTTGCAAGTAGCAGAAGCTCAGTCTAACAAGAAACCTAAGAAAACAACTGAACAAATTCAAGCGATCTATAGTTCTGGTCAAAATATTCTGGTCTCAGCTTCAGCTGGTTCAGGGAAAACCTTTGTCATGGCTGAACGAATTCTTGACCAACTAGCGCGTGGAGTAGAAATTCGCCAACTCTTTATCTCAACCTTTACCGTTAAGGCAGCAACCGAGTTAAAAGAACGCTTGGAAAAGAAAATTAGCCAACAAATCCAAGAAACGCAAGATCTGGAACTAAAAAAACACCTCGGCAGACAATTAGCTGATTTACCCAATGCCGCGATTGGGACCATGGACTCTTTTACCCAGAAATTCCTGACCAAGCATGGTTATCTCCTTGACCTCTCTCCAAATTTTCGTATTCTTCAGAATGAAAGTGAGCAACTTCTCTTAAAAAATGAGGTCTTTCGTCAAGTTTTTGAAAGTCACTATCAAGGTAAAGAACAAGGCAAGTTTAGTCAGCTGGTCAAGAACTTTGCAGGTAAAAGCAAGGATGCACGTGGATTGCGTAAACAGGTCTACATGATTTATGACTTTTTGCAATCTACAAGTAATCCTCAGGCTTGGCTAGAAAATTCTTTTCTAAAAGGCTTTGAAGAGGCTGATTTTACAGTTTCCAAAGAAAAACTCGCAGATGCTATAAAAGAAAAACTTTGGGATTTAGAAAGTTTCTTCCGTTACCATTTAGAGAATGATGCCAAGGAATTTGGAAAAGCAGCCTACTTAGAATCTGTCCAACAAGTTCTTGATGAAATTGGAGCTTTAACCAACGAATCAACTTTTAATCAATATCAAGAAGTTCTAGAACGAGTTGTAAGTATTTCTAAGGATAAGGGTGGTCGTGCTCTTACAAACGCTAGTCGCAAGGCTGAACTCCTAGAACTGAAAGAAGCCTACAACCAAGAGAGAAAAGACAAGTTTGAAAAGCTAATTGCACTAAATGACCAAATCACTTTACTAAAATTCCAAGAAGATTATCATCAAGATTCCTGGGACTTGGCAAAGACATTCCAAGTCTTCGTGAGAGATTTTGTTGATGCCTATCGAAAGCGTAAACGTGAAGAAAATGGCTTTGAATTTGCGGATATTAGTCACTATACCATTGAGATTCTGGAAAACTTCCCTCAAGTTCGAAAAGAGTATCAGGAATGTTTCCACGAAGTCATGGTCGATGAGTACCAAGATACCAACCATATCCAGGAAAGAATGTTGGAGCTCCTCTCTAACGGGCATAACCGTTTTATGGTGGGAGATATCAAGCAGTCTATTTATCGTTTTAGACAGGCAGATCCCCAAATCTTCAATGAAAAATTCCATAGTTTTGCTCAGGATAGCAAAGAAGGTCAATTAATACTGCTTAAGGAAAACTTCCGTAGTAGTTCTGAAGTACTAAATGCTACCAATGACGTCTTTAAGCATCTCATGGATGAGGAAGTTGGAGAGATTTCTTATGACGGCATGCATCAACTTGTTTTCGGAAATACTGATTTACACCCAGATCCAGAAAACAATGCAGAAGTCCTCTTGTATGATAAGGATGTTGATGGTGATTCTAAGGAAGAGGAAGAGTTTTCGATCAACAAATTGACTGGTGAAATGCGAATGGTCATTAAAGAGATATTGCACCTTCATAATGATAAAGGGGTTCCTTTTAATGACATTGCTCTCTTGACTGCCAGCAGAAGTCGGAACGACCAGGTTTTACTTGCTTTGTCGGAATATGGGATACCAGTTAAAACTGATGGCGCTCTAAACAATTATTTGCAATCTTTAGAAGTGAAGGTTATGTTGGATACTCTTCGTGTCATCCATAATCCTCTGCAAGACTTTTCTTTAGTAGCTCTCATGAAGTCTCCTATGTTTAGCTTTGATGAAGATGAATTGGCTCGTCTAGCTCTTCAAAATTCTGAGGATAAGGTTCAAGAGAACTTTTATGAAAAACTAGTCAATGCTCAAGCAAAAACTAGTATCCAAAAGGATTTAATAAAATCTGAACTCCATAAAAAGCTTAACCTTTTCTTGGAAACTGTTAATTCTTGGCGTTTGTTCTCAAAAACTCATTCGCTTTATGATCTTATTTGGAAAATCTATAGCGAACGTTTCTACTATGATTATGTTGGTGCTTTACCAAATGGTCAGGCTAGACAGGCAAACCTCTATGCCCTAGCACTACGAGCTGACCAGTTTGAAAAGAGTAATTTTAAAGGCTTATCACGCTTCATAACTATGATTGATCAAGTCTTAGAAGCCAAGCACGACCTTGCCAGTGTCACTGTAGCTCCACCTAAGGATGCTGTGGAGCTTATGAGTATTCATAAGAGTAAGGGGCTTGAGTTCCCTTATGTCTTTATTCTCAATATTGATCAGCAATTTAACAAGCAAGATTCCATGTCTGAAGTTATCCTAAGTCGTAAAAACGGTCTTGGTCTTAAGTATGTGGCTAGAGTAGCTACAAATGCAAAAGAGGAATATCTTCCATCTACGATTAAGTTATCGATTCCAAGCTTGACTTATAGTCAAAATGAGGAGGAGCTCCAATTAGCAAGCTATTCTGAGTTAATGCGTTTACTGTATGTAGCTATGACTCGTGCTGAGAAAAAACTCTATCTAGTCGGAAAGGGATCGAGGGAAAAGTTAGAGTCTAAAGAATACCCGACAAATGGGCAAGGCCTCTTAACTCGTGAAACTAGACTTGATGCTCAAAATTTCCAGGACTGGATTTGGGCCATCTATCAAGCTTTTTCTAAAGAGGACTTACACTTTAGTGTTCGTTTCGAGGGTGAAGAACAACTAACGGAAGAAGCTATCGGTAAATTGGAAACTAAAAGCCAGCTTCAAGATCTTTCTCAGGCAAGCAACCGTCAGTCTGATACCATTAAGGAAGCTTTACAAATGCTGAAAGAAGTGGAAGTGTATAATGAAATCCACCGTGCAGCGATTAATCTTCCGAGTGTTCAGACCCCAAGTCAGATTAAGAAGTTTTATGAACCAGTCATGGATATGGAAGGTGTAGTAGTAGCCGGTCAATCTAAACCAAAAGAAACTATGATTCAGTTTGAACTTCCGGACTTCTCCAAGACAGAAAAAGTCACTGGAGCTGAGATTGGTAGCGCCACTCATGAACTCATGCAACGAATCAATCTCGCTCAGAAACCTACTTTGGAAACCTTGACAGAAGCCTTGGAGCAAGTTCAGGCAACTTCAGCTGTTAAGGATAAAGTTAATCTAGACAAAATCTTGTCCTTTTTTGATACAACTCTTGGTCAAGAGATTCTTGGAAATCAAGATAAACTTTATCGAGAACAACCCTTTTCTATGTTAAAAAGAGATGCTAAGAGTCAGGAAGACTTTGTTGTTCGTGGAATCTTAGATGGTTATCTCCTTTATGAGGATAAAATTGTTCTTTTTGACTACAAGACAGATCTTTATGAATATCCAAGTCAACTGATCGAACGTTATAGAGGTCAATTATCTCTATATGCAGAAGCCTTGTCTCGTTCTTACCAAATAGATCAAGTTGAAAAATATTTAATCTTACTTGGCAAAGAGCTGGTAGAAGTCGTTAAACTATAAAAAGAAAAGAGCCATCATGTCCATTCCTGTTAGAAAAAACTTATATGATGCAGTTTTAGAGGCATCTAAAGCCGATACTTGGGAACAAGCTACCAAAGAATGGAGTGAAGTTTCCTTGATTTTTAATGGAATCGGTCGAAGCAATTGTGTCTGCGGTAATGCTATAAAGTATGCTTATGAACTTTTTAACGGAGTTACTGGCAAACGTCTCTTTCCCATTGGGAGTGACTGTGTGCGTCATTTCCAAAGAATTAGCCTAGATCAACAGCTAGAAGAGGAGGAAAAACTTCTCAGAAAGCTTGAAAATCTAACCAGAAAGGCCCAGAAAAAAGAAGCCATTCGAGTTAATAAAACAGATTTTGATGAGCAACTGATCAACTGGCTATGGAAAAAGGGAGCTTTTAAGTCAAATCGAGGTAATCAATTCTCACCAGAAAAGGATTATCAACTCTTTTTGGAGGTATTTCAAGGTGGAAGTTGGACTAAGGCAGAGCCTTTGAAGAAAGCTCGTATGGAAGAAGTCCTTGAGAAATTTATCAAACCCTTTCTACTTGGAAAATCTGACGATCAACTCTATCTTATTAAACTCGGAAAAGAAAAGTTTGACTATGAGCAGGAGCTTCGCATCAAGGCTGAAAAGGAACGAAAGAAGCGAGACAAGATTGCCAAACAATATGCGGATAATCTAGTTCTAGCAATGGGACCAGCTGAACGAGCCTATCAGGATTACTTTGGATTGAGCGAAACACTGACACTAGAGGAGCGCCAGTGGGAAAAAATTCTCTTTGGAAAAAATCGGACAGAACGTTCTATAAAATCAAAACAGTACCAAAGAGAACTTGAAAAGGATCAACGCATTGCTAGTCAAGACCCTCTTGAAAGAAAACAAAAGCAAGTATGGTTGTTAAACTCTTATTTTCAAGATATTCCAGAAGAAAAAGCTCGCTTTTCTCGACTTTTAACAATGTATCGAAAAACTGGAGAAATCCCATTTTCAAGAGAATACCTATCTAATAATCTATTTGATTTCTTCTACAAAATGAAGGCTTTTGAGTTTGAAATAGCACCCGACCAGGTACGTGATTTTTTAAAGGAGTCTTTAAATGCAGAAAACCTATCGTCCGCTCAAAAATCTTGGATAGAAGGCATTTTAACCAACTGCATCAAACCTTTTTTAGAAAGAATGATAGTATAGCAGTAGTTTTCGTTCTGCATGGAGAGACTCATTATTGTTAAAATTATGTCTCAAAGTTATTTTACATAATTTATTTTATGTATAAATATCAAAATATTTGTATCAACATTAAAAAAATAGAAAGAAACTATGTCAAAAGAAATCGATATCGAATATTATCACCAACTAGCCTTGCAAAAACAAAAAGAGCATCGGAAGTTTTTAGGAAATCTGAAAAAGAAAGCACCTAAAAATTTGGATAAAATTGCTCTTGAAATCCATCAAGAAGTTTTTACTGAAATTGATTGTACAACCTGCGCTAACTGCTGCAAGAGTCTTGGTCCAGACTTCAAAGAAGCAGATATCACACGTATCGCAAAATACTTTAAAATGAAATTACCAGCCTTTGAAGCTGAGTTTTTGCAGGTAGACGAGGATGGAGATAAGGTCTTCAAATCTATGCCCTGTCCATTTTTAGGAGGGGACAATCTCTGCTCTATCTATGACGTCCGTCCCAAAGCCTGTCGTGAATTTCCACATACTGACCGTAAGAAGATTTACCAAATCAATAATCTTACTATTAAAAATACTCTAACCTGCCCAGCAGCCTATCTCTTTGTTGAAAGATTAAGAGAGAAGATAGATTAAGAACTCTCATTGTATGATAAGATTCATCCTCAAATACAGTTACTGTTTGGGGATTTTTGTATATTTATTTTTATCTGAAAATTCAAACCATATTTCTTATTAATTAAAAAGTCGTTTCTTTAAGCTTAAAGTTTTTTAAACCTAATCTTAAAGAAAACTGATATAAGGTATCTTTAAGCGATTTTCTGTATAGTTATACCATCATCAAAGAAAGAGGTATCGATATGAACTACATAGTCATTCCAGCTTATCAACCAGATAATAAACTTATCAAACTCATCGAAAAAATTCACGAAAAGAGTGATTTTCATATCTTAGTCATAGACGACGGCAGTTCATCAGAGTGCCAAAAAATCTTTGACAAAGCAGAACAATATGCAACTGTCCTTCGTCATGAAGTGAACCAAGGTAAAGGGCAGGCTCTAAAAACAGCCTTTACTTATATCCAAGAACAAAACATTTATGGTACGGTTGTCACAGCAGATGCGGATGGACAGCACAAGGTATGGGATATTTTCCGCACGGCTAATAAAGCTTCCGAAAATCCAAACAAGCTAATCTTGGGTGTACGTGCCTTTTCAGGAAAAGTTCCCCTTCGTAGCCGTTTTGGTAACAGCTTAACCAAAGCTCTCTTTAAGCTTCAAACAGGAGTAGGAGTAACAGATACGCAAACAGGTCTTCGTGCTTTTACTACAAACTTGATACCGTTTATGCTTAAGATTGAAGGCCAACGTTACGAATATGAAATGAATATGTTGCTCGAAGCAACGAAAGAATATGAGATTTTAGAAGTTCCTATTGAAACTGTCTATATTAATGACAATGAGGCTTCACACTTCCGCCCAATCCAAGACGAGCTCATGATTTATAAAAATATCTTTAAATTTGCCTTATCATCTCTCAGTAGCTTTGTTGTAGACTATGTCGTTTACGCCCTAGCAATCTTGATTTTGCCGACAGTTCCGACGAGTCTACGAATTTTTCTAGCAAACGGAGTAGCTCGTGTAACTAGTTCTATTTTCAACTATTCTACAAATAAAAAACTAGTCTTTAAAAATGACGATAGCCTTGTGAAAACAGGGATGGGGTACTTTGGTCTAGCAGTCGGACTCTTTGTCTTAGACACGCTACTGATTCGTCTCTTCTTTACGGTCTTTGGTATCAACCTTCTGATTGCCAAAGTTATCGTCGGCATCCTTCTCTTCGCTGTCTCTTGGACAGTGCAGAAGAAATTCATCTTTAAGGAAAGGACATCAACTGTATTATGAAATTTTTAAAGAAACGCTATGCTTACGCCTCAGTTCTTGGCCTACTCTTGACAGGATCCTTTAGTTACTCCATGCTAAAGACCTTTGTCCTTGCTGAAACTATCTCAACAGTCGCTACAACTAGCACAAGTTCCAATGCTGCAGTAGCAAGTCAAGCTGCTAAGACAGCTACTGTTACTGACTCTAGTTATAAAGATGACAATATTTCCGTCAATTTGTCTGAAACGACAGTCAATAATACACAAGTCTACGTTGCTGATATTACTCTTAGCTCATCAGATTATCTGAAAACTGCCTTTGCTCAAAATGCTTATGGAACTAACGTAACTGCAAAAACCTCTGTAACCGCAGCTGACAACAATGCCATTTTAGCGGTAAACGGGGACTACTATGGTGCTAACTCTACAGGTTATGTTATCCGTAATGGCGTTGTCTATCGTGATACTGTTCGTGAAGATTCTAGTAATGGCGACTTAGCTATTTATAAAGACGGCTCTTTCAAGGTTATTTACGAAGATCAGATCTCAGCTGAGCAACTAGTTAATGACGGTGTCGTCAATCTCTTGGCTTTTGGACCAGCCTTGGTCGAAAATGGTGAAATTGCAGTTGATACCAATACAGAAGTAGGACAAGCAATGGCTTCAAATCCTCGTACGGCTATTGGTATTATCGATGAAAACCACTATATCATCGTTGTTTCAGATGGACGTACATCAGAAAGTGAAGGACTCTCTCTTTATCAGCTAGCTGAGGTCATGAAATCTTATGGTGCAAAGACTGCCTACAATCTTGATGGCGGTGGATCATCTACACTTTATTTCAACGGTCAGGTTATCAATAAACCAACGACTGGTGGAAACAAAATTTCAGAAAGGGCGGTGAGTGACATTGTCTACATCGGTTACTAATCTTGGCAAAAAACGGTTTAAGAAAACAGTCATTTCTTACACACTAATCACTATTTTCTTCTTTGCATTTTCTAGAATTTATGAAGCTTTTAGTTTTGGAGAAACTTCTGTTCATATGCACTATTTATTTGTAGCACCTCTTGTAGGGGGGATTCTACTAGCAATCTTTCTCAAGGTTCTCCCTCATTTCTCTCGTATTAGTCTAAATCTATGGAATTCGGCAGTAGCGATTATTACAGCAGGTACGCTTTTCCGTGGGATTGTCAATCTTTCAGGACGCTCTACAACCTTGGATACACCCTACTGGTATGTTGGGATTGGTTTTGCAATACTAGCGGTCGTCACTATTTTCATCAATCCAAACCTTTGGAAGAACTCTAGCAAAGTAACTAAAACGAAACGCAAAGAAGTCTATGGTCAGGCATAATGTTATAAAAAAGTAGTCGTTCAGCTGATGTTCGACTACTTTTTATCGCCTTTTATTTCTAAAATATTGTAGAAATATTACAAGTTTCTTTCTAATTTTAAATACTACTTTCGTATTTAAAATAATATTGTATAATAAAATGGATAATTAGCGTTTTTAATACAATATTTAAGAAAAACAAATCCCAAACTTGGTATTTGTTAGGAGAAAAGAATGAAAAAAGTATTGCTGGCAAGTACGGTTGCCCTCTCTATGGCAGGTATTGCGAAAACGACTGTCTATGCTGAGGAATCTCAAGCTACCAATAAAGTTCAAACTTCTGAAAAGGCTACAGGAAGCCAAGCAGGAAATGACAATCTGAACCAAACTCAAAACAAGTCAGAAACAGTCGAGCCTCAAACTTCCCCAAAGCAAGAAACTACTAAAACCAAGGAGCAGTCTTCGACAGAAGCAGTAGTAGAAGAGGTTAACAAAGAAGGTTGGCAAAAAGAAAACAGTCAATGGCGCTATTATGAGAATAATAAGCCTGTTTTAAATTGGAAGAAGATAGCTGGTGTTTGGTATTATTTTAACCAGGATGGTACCATGCTTAGCAATACTGTCTTTAACGACTATCTTTTCAATAAGAGTGGAGCCTTAGCTGAATCATCATGGGTGAAACTTGAAAATAAATGGTATTATGCGACTGAAGAAGGAAAAGTAACTCGAAATAAATGGGCTAATATTTCTGGAGATTGGTATCATTTTAATCAAGACGGTATCATGCTTAGTAATGTCATTTACGAAGACTATTTGTTCAATAGTAGTGGAGCTTTAGCAATTAACACTTGGACTAAAATTGGTGATAAATGGTACTATGGAAATCAAGATGGGAAAATTCTTCGTAATAAGTGGGAAAAAATTAAGAACATCTGGTATTACTTTAACCAAGACGGAACGATGCTCAGTGATACGATTTACAAAGAGTATCTCTTCAACAAGAGCGGTGCATTAGCCGAATCTTCATGGGTTAAAATTTCTAACAAGTGGTATTACGCTGACGCCTCTGGTAAGATAACTAGAAATAAATGGGAAAAAATTAAAGACCGTTGGTATTACTTTGATGCGGAAGGTGTAATGGAAAGTAGCACCTGGAAAAAGAAATACTATCTTAAAGATAGTGGAGCAATGGCTGAGAATGAATGGATCTTTGATAAGAAACACAATAGCTGGTTCTATATCAAAGCTGATGGTAGCTACGCTGAAAATCAGTGGCAGGGAGCTTACTATCTAAAATCTGGCGGCTATATGGCTAAGAATGAATGGATTTTTGATAAGGACCATGACGCTTGGTATTACCTCAAAGAAGATGGGGGTTATGTAACTGGGACTTTCAAAATCAAAGGTAAAGACTATTCTTTCCAAAGTAATGGAAAATGGATTTCTGATCCATCATCTTACTATAAGGTAGCTCCAATTACAGCTTATGTCTACAGCGCTTCAGGTGATAGACTCAGCTATATCTCACAAGGTAGCATTGTTTCAGTTACTGGAGCAGAAGCTCAAGGCGGTCGACTTCCAGTCAAAATCTCTGGCCTTTCAGGTTATATGAACAAGAATGATCTTGTAGCAGTTAGTTCTGCAAGTGACTTCATTCCTCACTATGCTTCGGATGGTAAATATCTCTACCATGAGTTATCACCTTATGCTAGTATTCGTGTTGCACCACATAGTTCGGCTATGACCATTGGTAAAAAATATTATTCAGCTGATGGTGCTAACTTTGACAACTTTACAGTTGAAAATCCTTTCTTGTTTAGAGATTTAAGCAAACCAACTAATTATACAGCAGCAGAGTTGGATAAAATTTTCTCTATCATGAATATTCAAGGAAGTCGTTTGGCAGGTAAAGGTGCAGTCTTTAAAGAAGCGGAAGAACGTTATAAAATCAATGCCCTCTACTTGATTGCCCACAGTGCTCTAGAAAGTTCATGGGGGCGAAGTCAAATTGCCAAAGATAAGAATAACTTCTTTGGTATTGCAGCCTATGATACAACACCATATGATTCAGCCAAAAGCTTTGACAATGTCGACAAGGGTATCTTAGGTGCTGCTAAATGGATTCGCGAGAATTATTATGACGAAGGTAGAACCCATCTTGGAAATAAAGCTTCCGGAATGAATGTCCTCTACGCATCAGACCCATATTGGGGAGAAAAGATTGCAAGTATTATGATGACAATCAACAGTAAGCTGGGCGAAAAAGACTAGAAATCATTAGAATCGATAACGACTGAAAAGTGGTTATCGATTTTGCTTATCAAGAGAAACTTGAGGACTTTTCATTATGATGAAGATGAATTTTGAACATATTCACAAAAGAGGAATAAATCTAAACCACTTAGGGATTAATGCATACGCTTATAGCTACTCAGTTATCCCAGACTTACTTGCTATTGTCCAAGCGAATAATCTGACCATATTAGGTGGAGATGTGTTTTGCTACAAAAATGCTCAATTGACACATACTTATGACAATTGGCATTATGAGAAACAAGATCCAACTAGCGATTGTAGCAAATCCATTCCTCAAACAGAAAAGTATATAAAGCATTATGTAAAAAATCATGGTGAACACTATTATTTTTCAATCGTTTTAGAGGAAGGAATAAAAAAACCAATAGACTGAATAGAGAGTCAAATAGGAGAAATCATGATATAATAAAGGTTAGTGATTTATTTTTAGAAAAAAAGCTATCTATTGCTTACTCGAGAAAATAAAAAAATAGATAAAATCCAAACTGAGAAAGGAATTTTACATTATGGCAACTATTCAATGGTTTCCTGGGCATATGTCTAAAGCACGACGTCAGGTCCAGGAAAATTTAAAATTTGTTGATTTTGTGACGATTTTGGTGGATGCCCGCTTGCCCTTGTCTAGTCAAAATCCGATGCTAACTAAAATTGTAGGAGATAAACCAAGGCTCCTGATTTTAAACAAGGCAGATCTAGCAGACCCAGTTCAAACGAAAGAATGGCGTCAGCACTTTGAATCACAAGGGATTCAAACCCTAGCTATTAACTCCAAAGAGCAAATTACAGTAAAAGTTGTAACGGATGCTGCTAAGAAACTCATGGCAGATAAGATTGCTCGTCAAAAAGAACGTGGTATTCAAATCGAAACTTTGCGAACTATGATTATCGGCATTCCAAATGCTGGAAAATCTACTCTTATGAACCGTTTAGCTGGTAAGAAAATTGCTGTAGTTGGTAACAAACCAGGTGTCACCAAGGGCCAACAATGGCTTAAAACCAATAAGGATTTAGAAATTTTGGATACTCCAGGGATTCTTTGGCCAAAATTCGAAGATGAAACGGTTGCCCTTAAACTCGCATTTACTGGAGCTATCAAAGACCAGTTGCTTCCGATGGATGAAGTGACGATTTTCGGTCTCAATTTTTTTAAAACTCATTACCCTGAAAAGCTTCAAGAACGTTTCAAACAAATGAATCTGGACGATGAAGCTCCTCAAATTATCATGGATATGACTCGTATCCTTGGTTTCCGTGATGATTACGATCGATTTTACAACCTCTTTGTCAAGGAAGTTCGTGATGGAAAACTGGGTAATTACACCTTAGATACATTGGATGATCTCAATGGCAACGATTAAAGAAATAAAAGAAGAATTAGCAACTATCATAGACTTAGATAGTCCAATCTTTAAAGAATTTGAAAAAGATCCACGAGCTGGTGTACAAAAGGAAATTGAAAAGCGTAAAAAGGCCATCCAAGCAGAAATTGATGAAAATCTCCGCTTAGAAGCCATGCTTAGCTATGAAAAAGAGCTTTACGAGAATGGAATAAGCTTCATTGCTGGAGTTGATGAAGTTGGTAGAGGTCCCTTAGCTGGCCCTGTTGTTGCTGCAGCAGTCATTCTGCCCAAAAATTGTAAAATAAAAGGCTTGAATGACAGTAAAAAGATTCCCAAGAAAAAACATGAAGAGATTTTTCAGGCTGTCAAAGAGAATGCCCTAGCAATCGGTATCGGGATTATGGACAATCATGTTATTGACCAATTCAATATCTATGAAGCAACTAAACTAGCTATGAAAGAAGCTATCTCTCAGCTTGACCCTCAACCAGAACACCTTTTGATTGATGCTATGAAGTTGGATTTTCCGATTTCTCAGACATCCATCATCAAAGGAGATGCCAATTCCCTATCCATTGCAGCTGCATCCATCATTGCTAAGGTTACCAGAGATAAAATCATGGCAAACTATGATCAGGAATTTCCAGGTTATGATTTTTCTCAAAATGCTGGTTATGGAACAGCTAAGCATCTAGAAGGTATTGAAAAGTACGGTGTCACACCCATTCATCGCACCAGTTTTGAACCGATTAAATCTATCATTTCAGAAACTTGTAAAAGATAATTAAAGGAGAGAATTATGGAGGAACAGTCGGAAATACTCAGCTCCAAGAAGGAATTTGCCTTCGCGTCCAGTACGATCTTAGCGCAAGTAGGGCGAGGTATTATTGTTGGATTAGTCGTAGGACTTATTGTAGGATCATTTCGATTTTTGATCGAAAAAGGCTTTCATATCGTTCAAGGATTTTATCAAGACCAAGAGAATCTGATACGGAATCTATTGATCATTTTATTGTTTTATATTCTAATTTGCTTGCTTAGTGCCAAATTAACACGCTCAGAAAAGGATATCAAAGGTTCTGGTATTCCTCAAGTTGAGGCAGAGTTAAAAGGTCTCATGTCTCTCAATTGGTGGAGTGTGCTATGGAAGAAATATATTCTTGGTATTCTAGCGATTGCTAGTGGACTCATGCTCGGTCGTGAAGGTCCAAGTATTCAACTAGGTGCTGTTGGCGGTAAAGGAATTGCTAAGTGGCTCAAGTCTAGCCCTGTCGAAGAACGATCTTTAATCGCGAGTGGAGCTGCTGCCGGACTTGCTGCTGCCTTTAATGCGCCGATTGCAGGGTTATTATTTGTAGTAGAAGAAGTCTACCATCATTTCTCAAGATTTTTCTGGGTCTCTACCTTAGCTGCCAGTCTAGTAGCAAATTTTGTCTCTCTTCTCATCTTTGGCTTAACACCTGTTCTGGATATGCCTGATGATATCCCTCTCATGAGCTTGAATCAATATTGGATTTATCTGGTGATGGGAATTTTTCTTGGGCTCTCAGGTTTTCTTTATGAAAAAGCGGTTCTGAATGTCGGCAAAGTTTATGAATGGATTGGCCAAAAGGTTCATCTGGATAAGGCCTGTTATCCTATTCTAGCTTTTCTTCTTATCATTCCAGTAGGAATCTTCCTGCCACATATACTTGGTGGGGGAAATCAAATTGTTTTATCTTTAACAGAACAGGATTTCAGTTTTCAAATTCTCTTAATTTACTTTATCATTCGCTTTATCTGGAGCATGATTAGTTACGGAAGTGGACTGCCAGGTGGTATTTTCTTACCGATTTTAGCTTTAGGATCCTTACTTGGTGCCCTAGTAGGTGTTATTTGTGTCAATCTTGGCCTTGTTACCCAACAGCAATTTCCTATATTTGTAATTCTTGGAATGAGCGGTTATTTTGGGGCTATCTCAAAAGCACCTTTGACAGCTATGATTCTTGTGACTGAAATGGTTGGTGACATCCGAAACCTCATGCCTTTAGGAATGGTCACCCTAGTTGCTTACATCGTCATGGATCTGCTCAAAGGAGCACCTGTCTATGAAGCCATGTTGGAAAAAATGCTACCAGAAACCGCAAGTGACGATGGTGAAGTTACTCTTATTGAAATCCCAGTTTCTGATAAGATAGCTGGTAAGCAGGTACATGAACTCAATTTACCACACAATGTGCTTATCACAACCCAAGTACATAATGGTAAGAGTAAGACAGTTAATGGATCTACAAGGATGTATCTAGGTGATATGATTCATCTCGTGATTCCAAAAAGTGAAATTGGAAAAGTAAAAGATTTGCTTTTATAGCAGTATTAATTTACATAATTTATATTATGTTGTATCAGGTAATAATTTAAGAAAAAGATTTTTCAGATTTATTTGATCGACAGATTCTTATAGATGAAAACAATATAAAAACAAAAACTCGGTCCCTAAAAGATGGAATCGAGTTTTTTATTACAATCAAATACACTGTAGAAGTTTAAAAATTTTAAAACTATAAGTTCAATGAAGCAATGATTTACCAAATTTTAAGCGATTTTTCCATTATATAGCAAAACTAAAAGTTTATGTACAATTGACTTAACATGAGTTAAACCATTGATACAACTGAATTAGAAGCATAAAGTACATTCTTTAAAAAGTGTACTTTATTTTTGTTTTGTACATTATTCTAGAGTGGTATTTTGTATGTTTTATAGTGCATCATATAATCAAATCTAAGAAATTGATTTGTACATTTTTTACTCAAGTAACAGTAGAAGGAGTGACGGTTCAATTGTGCATTTTATTTAAAATATTTATGGCTATAATAATAGTATTTGAAGCATAGATAAAGTAGATACAGTGGTATAATAGTGTCAAAAGACTTTCAGGAGAAATGAGATGAGATCGCATACAGTTATTCTAGGCGCTGGTGCTACTATTGCAGCAATTCCAGATGGTGATAAAAATGGGAAAAGCTCTTCAGTTATGAATGGATTGCTAAAAAAACTTAATTTAGAAGAAATTCTTGCCGGTGTTGAATTACAGACAAAGAGCGAAAATTTGGAAGATATCTATTCAGAATTATTTGAGAGAGAAGAGTGCTCTGAAATAGTTAGGAAGCTAGAAGAAAGACTCTATGATTATTTTGCTTCGTTGGAGTTACCTGATGAACCAACAATTTATGATCTTTTAATATTAAGTTTAACTAATAAAGATTGCATAGCTACGTTTAATTGGGACCCTTTACTTATACAAGCTTATGTTCGCTGTTCAAAAATTACTCTGAACCTGCCACAAATTCTTTGTTTACATGGGAATGTAGCTGTCGGTTTTTGTGAAGAACATACTGAGTTTGGAACAGTAGATTACTATTGCCCAACATGTTATAAAAATTTAAATCCAACAAAATTATTGTATCCCGTAAAAAACAAAGACTATTCTTCCGATGGATACATAAATTGGTGTTGGAAAGCATTAGATTACTTTGTCGATCATTCATATATGTTAACTATTTTTGGATACAGTGCTCCTAAGAGCGATGTAGATGCTGTTAATTTAATGAAAAAAGCATGGGGAAATATTGAAGACCGACCACTTGAAGAAGTTTCCGTAATAGATATTATAGACGAAGAGACTATGCTAAATACATGGAAAGACTTTATTCATAGCCATCATTATAGGTATTCAAATTCATTTTTTGATTCTTACTTAGCAAAATTTCCAAGAAGAACTTGTGAAACTGTATTTGCAACATTTTCATTAAATGTTCCTTCTGATGGTAGTAGAGGTTTTAAAGAGAATTTTAATTGGGAAATGATAAAAGAGTTTTTATCTGATATGTTAGTTGAAGAACAAGAAAATAAAGGAAAATCAAATTTAAAATCGAAATATTTAGTTTGGGATGAAGATGTTAACGAATAATCTAATTAACCATAGTGTACTTAAGTTGTCAATGGATTTCGACAATGCTTTTAAACATAAAGATATAGATGAGATTTATAGACTAATAGAAATTGGTAAAAATATGGAAAATACTATTGATGATATTTCCAAAATTCATTTACTTTATTCTATTGGGACAGCATATGGTGATATATTTGAACTAAGTGATAACCTAGTATTCAACATAGATACCGATTGTACAGTTCAACAAATTTATTACTTTAGAAAAGCTATCGAAATTTCAAATAATATTGATATAAATCCTGAGAACAATAGCTTTATTCACCCATTATTATGTTCACTATACACCAATTACGCAAATCTATTAGATGCTTGTGGTAGAAAACAGTTAGCTATTAAGATGTATTGTAAATGTATACAAATCAATCCAAGATTCACAATGGCTAGTGGTAACTTGGCTATTTGTCTACATCATTATCGTAATTTTTTGAATGATAACGAACATCTTCACTTTATTAAAAAAATTAAAAATTTAATAGAAACAAGTATAACTTTTTCAGATCCAAACAGAGTTAATAACGCAGAAAAGCAATTTATTAAACTTTACGAACAATATCTTGATTATAAAGATTTAGATGAATGCTCTTGTAAAAACATTGATTATAATCCTAATTCACAAAAGTATCGTGAATGGTGTTGGGACAACGGGCTGTATCTTAATCCACTTAATGACTTACAAGCTGACGATATAAATAGATATGATGATAATATTTTACTACCAAGTTTATTGTTTCAATCGGATAAAGATTTAAACAAATACATTTCTATGTTTAATCAAATTAAGCAAGAATATGTTTATGCCCGTTATCTCTGTTTTAATAGCATTGAGATTGATTCGGTTCATTATGCTGATGAGAATGTTGATCTTATTGATTGTCTAGAATACGTACAATATTCTATCCGAGTAGAAGGATTAAAAGCAGCTTTTAAAACACTATATTCATTATTAGATAAAGTAGGAATGTTTATAAATGAATATTATTCTTTAAAAATTAAGACTCGACAAGTAAATTTTCATTCAATTTGGAGAACAGATAGCAATTTAGGTAAGTTGTTGGATAAGAATATTGGTCTATCATCTATATTTTGGATATCGAAAGATTTTGATAATGGTAATAATTCTTTGACAGCAAATCCACACGCAAAGCTATTAAAAACTATTAGAAATTATTTAGAGCATAGGTTTACTAATATTACATTGAATTTTATTGATGGAAGTGAAGAAAATAATGAAACTAGACTGTATCTAACTGAATTTGAACTTCAAGAGTGTACATTAGATTTATTAAATCTTGTAAGAGAAGTTATTTTTTCACTCAAAAATGCCATTCAAATAAGTGAAAATGAAAAACAATCTACTCTAAGCAGTGAAGTTGCTTTAATTCCGATAAATTATGAAGAAGTAGATTTGGAAGATAAATTATAGCATTGAGCATACAATTTATAGTCGTTATAAAAAGCAATAGTCTAAATTCATTTAACTAATCGACTTAACTAGAGCTAAACCATTGATAAAACTGAATTAGAAGGATAAAGTACACTCATTAAGCAGTGTACTTTATTTTTGTTTTGTAGATAATTTGTTGATTGCTTAATCAATACTACATCTTTATCAGGCAATTCAGACTCCATTTAGTCCTCTAAAACCCACGTTGAGGCGGTATCACTGCTTGTAAAAGATTAGAAACCTTTGAACGAAAGGGAGAATGAAAAGCGTGAAGGTAGCTTCTCTAATCGAATAGAGGGTAAGAATCAGAGTAATAGTTCAAGTATGGCTTCTGGATACTATAGTCTGACATGCTATCAATCTATTTCAGAAGCTGGACAAATTGTAATAACTTTCCTTGAAGGAACTGAGGTAGATTTATAAGAGACTGTGACTGGGAAGTTGCAGTCTTTTTAGGGGTTTAATGGTATAATGAAATTATAAATGTGGATATTGTTTAAATTCTCTTGAGGACGCATAATGTTGAATTTAGTAAAAGGACACCAAGTTAGCTTGGTAGAAAACCTGTTTGAATCATTTACAAAGTTAACTGAACATCATTTGATGGCGAATGTACACGCAGAAAAAATATTAGAGGTTTTTCAACATTTTATTGCGATTCATGACGAGCCCTTGTTTTTTATTTTGGAATTGCCTGTCAGTATTGATAGAGAAAAAGTGATAGCAAAGAATATTATCAAGGAATCCCATAAGGATGTTTATTATATTGATGGTTGTTCAAGAGAGGAATGCCTAGCACTGTTGATTAGATACGGTGATTTGCTTATTAATGATGGACTTAGTCAGTTTGGATTTGGTGGTCATAAAAGTCATGATGAGATCATGCTTGATAGCTATAATATTGTGACAATTTATAGTAAAGAACTATCAAAATTTAATGACTTTTTTGAGCTTCATAATATTCAATTTGTTGAAGAACTAGTGACAGCTTGGAAAACTTTTTCTAAAACCTCCCCAGGAATCTCTGAAATCTATGAAAGTAATGGAAAAACTGTTTATGATTTGCCTGAAGAATTAGCTGAATGGGGAATATATTTAGCTAAAACTCGAACAGAATAGGTATAACTATAGATTAGAAAGAGAATATTTCAATTCCTTAAAATTTGATTTAGAGCAAAGGTGGATATTGAAGTTGTAAGATAAATAATGATTATTTATGGCAGAACTCTGGTTCTGCCTTTTTTATTTATGAAGTATATGAGATATGGCATAAAAGACTAAAGAAAAAATGCAAAACGTTTAATAAATTAGAATTTTCTTGCTACTTTTTGAAAAATATTTTTTCCTTACAGAATCCTTAAAAATATTTTTTATACTATTTACAAGATTAAAGGAGGAACAAAATATGAGCAAATATATTTTGGAAACAAATGAGCTAACAAAAGTTTTTGGAAAACAAAAAGCTGTAAATAATGTGTCATTAAAAATTGAGGAAAATTCAGTATATGGATTACTAGGACCTAATGGTGCAGGTAAATCTACGACATTAAAGATGATTACAGGTATGTTACACAAGACGTCAGGTGAAATTATGTTTGAAGGACATGAATGGAGTAGAAATGATTTATCAGATATTGGTGCTTTAATCGAGATGCCACCCTTATACGAAAATTTAAGTGCAAGAGAAAATCTAAAAGTTAGAACATTATTACTTGGATTACCTGATGCAAGAATTGATGAAGTTTTAGAAATTGTAGATTTAAAAAATACCGGAAAAAAGAAAAGCGGTCAATTTTCTTTGGGGATGAAACAAAGATTAGGTATTGCAATTGCTTTATTAAATAATCCTAAACTATTGATACTAGATGAACCGACAAACGGATTAGATCCATTAGGAATTCAAGAATTACGAGATTTAATACGAAGCTTTCCAAAAAAAGGAATAACAGTAATTCTGTCTAGTCATATTTTAGCAGAAGTGGAACAAACTGCTGATCATATAGGAATTATACATGATGGAGAATTAAAATATCAAAACACAATTAATCATAATGAAAATTTAGAAGAACTTTTTATGGATGTTGTAAAGAATGGAAAGAGGGTGTAGCTTAATGAAAAATTATATTTTTGCAGAAAATTTGAAACACAAACACAGTTTTTTGTTGAAGATATTATTTATTGCACCAATTATATCTTTACTTGTTGCGTTTGTATTAATGCCATTATATTTTAGTGTAAATGCATATAATTGGTGGTATGTGATGATTATGCCAGCAACTTTCGCTTTAATACCAGCAATGATGCATAGAAAAGAGGAAAGAAAATTAAACTACCGAGCAGTTTTTTCACTTAATGTTGATTTAAAAAAAATATGGATATCAAAAATACTAACAGCTTCAATTTATCTAAGTATAACTGCTATTTTGCATATGCTAGGAGTATTTGTTTTTCAATTTTTCATTGGAGAACAATTAACAGGAAACTATGCATTCACGACATTATTATTCGCAAGTGTATTATTGATTATAACTAACATATGGCAAGTTCCGTTTTGTTTTTTCCTAGCTAAAAAGTTTGGGTTTATAGCAAGCATTGTAGTAAATGCTGTATTAGGTCTTGTGGTAGGAATTTTGTTAGCTGACGGTTCTATGTGGATTTATTGCCCTTATTCTTGGGGGATTAGATTGATGGTACCCGTTATGCGTATTTTACCGAACGGTGTGCCAACAGAAGTATCAAATCCAATGATTTTAAACACATCCTTACTTGTTCCTTGTATTTTATCAATATGTTTGTTTACATTATTGACTTTCATTACTGCAAAATGGTTTTCTAAGCAAGAGGTGAAGTAATGATGAATATATTAAAATCAGAGTTTTATAAATTGAAGCATACATGGATTCCCTGGGCTCACTTTATCTTACCTGTTTTATATGCACTAATATTTTATGGGGCAGCAACATTTACAAGTCTAAAAAATTTTTCTGATATGGATATCATACTGAATTATTTTGTGCTTTTAGGTGCTATCTTACCAATAATATTTGGTGCTATCACATCTAAGGTTGTTGACATGGAAGCAAGTGCTGGAAGATTTCAAGTGATTCTATCAACTACAAAATCCAGAAGCAAGGCTTATAGCGGAAAACTTATAATGCTCTTATTGAGTTTTCTATTTTCTATAAGTTTAGCAGTTTTTATATTTGCAATGCTATTTGGTAATCAAGCGACTATGGCTTGGTTAATTGAATTATTATTAGTTTTTATAGGATGTCTATCTACATATATGATTCATTTATGGGTATCACTTATGTTAGGTGGTGGTGCATCTATTGGATTGGGATTTGTGGAAACGTTGATTGCTTTACTTTCAATAACCAATTTAGGTGAAAATATCTGGTATTTTTTACCTTGTACTTGGGCATCAAGATTATCTGCAACATATATTGTTGGAAGTGAATTGGCTGATAGCTCATATTTAATTAAAGAGTTTACCATGTGGGGCTATGTAGCAATACCTATTACAGTAGTCATTTTTACTGGCTCTTTATTATGGTTCAATAGGTGGGGTGGAAAGTCAATCAGTGAATAATAGCTCTAAATGTATTTGTAAATGGAATATGGTATAATAATAAAATATTTATAAATATGGAGGTGGTTTGGTATGGCAAGAATTCTTGCTATAGATGATGAATTAGATATGCTGACTCTAATCAAGAATATTTTAATAAAAGGAGATCATATTATTGATATTTACCAAACCACGGTAGATATTGATGAAAATAGTTTGGGGAAATATGACTTAATATTACTTGATGTAATGATGCCAGAGGTTGATGGAATCAGCTATTGTAAAAATATACGTAGCAAAGTGGATTGTCCGATTATCTTTTTAACTGCAAAAGCAATGGAAACGGATATAGTAGATGGCTTATTAAGTGGAGGAGATGACTATATTACCAAACCATTTGGTGTTGGTGAATTGTTAGCAAGGGTAGAAGCTCATCTGAGAAGAGAACAAAGAGAAAAACATTCGAGTTTAAACCTAGGGAATATAAGATTTGATTTATCCTCCAATCAAGTATTTGTGAAGGAAGAAGAAATTCATCTGACAAAGTCTGAGTATCAAATTTCTAAACTTTTAGCAAAGAGAAAGGGACAAGTTTTTTCAAGAGAACAAATATATGAAATGATTTTTGGATTTGATGGGATTGGTGATTCTTCTGCCATATCAGAACATGTAAAAAATATTAGAGCAAAGTTCTTAAAATTTGGTGAAAATCCAATTTCTACAGTTTGGGGGATTGGTTATAAATGGAATTAATTAGAAAAGGACAGTCACTCAAAATAGTATTTCTTAAATACTTAATGACTGTTGGAGTTGGTTTAGGATGTGCCATCGTACTAGCTTTATTAACTTTTACAGCGTTTTATAGTGTTGGTTTGATTATTCCGGCTAACCATACAGAAAATTTATTACAAGAAAATAAATATAAAATTTTAAATAAAATAGACTTTGATGAAGCATTGATACCTAAAGGAGCTAGCTATATGTTTTTATCGCCAGATGGTGAAGTGATAAAAACTAATATGGATGAAGCTATTCAACTGAAAGCTAAGAATTTTCACAATCATGAGGGATTTTCAACTCCATCTTCTTCATTTATAGAATTTAAAAGGAATGATGGATATGTATTAATCCATTATTCACTAGAGCCACAATACAATAATGATTGGATGGAAAAATATTTCCCTAGCATAGATTTACTATTAATATTTTTATTAATCATTTTCTTTTTAATGAGTGCATTTGTGGCTACTCTAATCTGGGCAAAACGAATAACAAGGCAATTATCGCCAATGCTAGAGGCATCAGATAAAATCGCCAACCAAGAATTAGACTTTGAAATAGGAAGTTCAAATATCAAAGAATTTAATGATGTCTTAAATAGCCTTGATATAATGAAAAAAGCCTTAAGTGATTCATTAAGAGAAAATTGGATTAAAGAAGAGAATAAGAGAAGTCAGATATCGGCATTAATGCATGACTTAAAAACTCCGGTTTCTATTGTCCAAGGTAATGCTGAATTGTTAAAGGTAACTGATCTAACTGATGAACAAAAAGATTATGTAGCGTACATTATAAAAAATTCAACACGTATATCAGATTATACAAAAGCTCTGATGGAGATGAATCAGTCAATTAAATTAAACTCGTTGAATTTAAAAAAAGTAAAGGTGTCAGAAATAATCGAAAGAGTTAGTGAAATAGCGAGAGAGATTACACTAATACATGACCGTACTATATCTAAATCTATTAATTGTGAAGATTCAGATGTAATGATAGATGTACAATTATTTGAAAGAGTCATTGAAAATATATTTAGTAATGCTATTCAATATTCACCAGACAAATCCAACATTGAATTACTAATAATGACTACAGATAAGATACTTTCAATATCTGTGATAGACGAAGGCCCAGGATTTTCTAATGAGGATTTAAAACGAGGAACGGAGCAATTTTACCGTGGAGATAAGAGTAGACATTCAGCTACAAACTATGGTTTAGGTTTATATAATTCTTGGAAAATAATGTTATTACATAATGGACGCATCATATTAGAAAACAACTCGGATAAACATGGTGCAAGTGTAAAGTTAGAATTACCATTACTATAATAGAACAGGAATTGTTTTCAAATGGAATTTATTAAAAATATATCCTTTTTGCTTTTGGTGTAGAGTAGAAAATTTACTCCGCTATCAAGCAAGAATCTTACATAGTAGAAAGCTAAATTCAACAAACAAGCTTCAGTTTGTTGAATTTAGCAAGGTACAAGTTTTTATGAGATGAAACCTATAAAATTTGTACGGATACTGTAGGGTAAGAAAAGAAAAAATATTTTCATTCTAAAGTTTAAGTTTAAACATTAACTCTATCCCTTTCGTTCTATAATATAGAAGTTTACTAGCACCACATGAGGAGAAATCATGAGGGATATTCTCAGTTGAATAAGTAAGAGTATAATCTACATCTCCAAAGTAGGAGTGGCCAGTTCCAGCAGAAAGACCTTCATAAGTTTTATAACTGAATAGATCGATTACTTTGTTGTCGAATTTTTCCTGTTCTTCAAGTAATCCTGAGGAATAGACGACAACTTTAGAATCAAATAAGCTAAAAACGCTCTAAAATCATTAAATTGATATTAAAGTGTTTTTTATTTTCAAAATATACAATTGAAAAAATTTCCAGTTTTTTTAAAATCACTTTCTTAGATGACAATTTAATCAAAATATGATATAATACAGAAAAAGTAAAAATAACAAAAGTAACTTACAGAAGTAAAAGAAAAAAAGTAAATAGATAGCCACGGCGGATATTCCTTTCATCGTTTAGAAGGAGTTGCTGTGGTTATCGTTGTCGCTGAGCTAATTAATTGCTCTTATTACTTAGATGAAGTTACTTTTATTATTGAATTAATTTGAATAATAATAACGATCAATGAAAGTACTCATCGATATTCCCTTTATGCAGTTTAGAGCACAAAGGAAAATAGTACTGATTTGATCGTTTTTTCTGTATTGACATCATAAAACACAGTAAGAACCTTCAGTCATAATAAACAAGGAGGTAACATGAGATTTGTTGTATATAAACATTCGCTGATTCTAGGTGATAATAATATCGTTACAAAGCAATTGATTGCACTCAAACATGATGATGGCACATTACAATTCACTCATTTTCATAGATATGTAAAATCTTCCGCAAAAATTAAGTCTATCTCAGACAATGGCAACAAACGTTTTTCATACGTTGTTAAGTTTTTGAACTATATATTTGGAACAGTTGGGGTAAATAATCTTGATCAACTAACTTTTGAAATGGTCAAGGAATTTTTTACGCTTTATGGTTTAGCACAATTACCTGAAGATAGAACAAATAGAAAGAAAAGTACAGTCGAAAAATGTGTAAATGCCGTTCTTGATTTTTTAACTCTATACTTGAATGAACGAAAAGGGAAGGCTAAATTGAAGCCAAAAGACCTTTATTCTATCAATACGTTCACTAATAGACGAGGTAGAGTCATCAAAAGAAAAGAGTTGAATTTTGAGGTATTTGTTGATGGAAGCAACACACAGAAGTCAATTTTTAGGGATATGCCAAACAGCGCCTTTGAAATGCTTTTTGCTCACATTGCTCAATATCACAAGGATTTACTTATGGTTGTTGCTTTGGGAGCATTTGTTGGTTTAAGACCATCAGAAGCTTGTAATGTAAGGCGTGAAGATAGCCCTTTGGGGGCAGGTATCATATTTCACCAAAGTGATAATCAAGTATTTAAAATTGAGATTGATCTGCGAAAAGAAATGCCCCTTAGAAGCGATTTAAAGCCAACTGGACGAATTAAAAAGGAAAGACTTCAAGCTGTACCTTATATCTTCTTAGAGGTCTTTTTAGACACCTACAATGACTATATGAGCTACCTAGAAGGTAAAAGGTATGAGAGAGATTATGGTCCATTAAACCTTAACAAGCAAGGGAAAGCATTGTCATACGATGTGTACTATCAACGATTTCGTAAGATTATTCGCGAAGAAATGATTCCAATATTTCTTAAATCTGATGACCCAGAGGTTGTCTTTTTTGGTCAACTCTTGCAAGAAAATAATATTTCACCCCATATCTTTAGGCACTGGTACACCACACAATTGGTTTTGTCAGGTGTTAATGAAGTTAGTGAACTGATGTCTGCTAGAGGGGACAATTCACCAGAAAGTGCTTGGGTTTATTTACAAAATAAAGGAGAAATTGCAAAACAATATGGTCAGGTTAATAATGGTGTTTTTGAATATATGAACTGGCAAGCAGAAAAATTGTTTGGAGAAGATTAAAAGGAGTAGCTATTGGTAGTAGATTTAAAAAATTATCTTGAAAGAATATTAGTCGAGTTAGGTGCTGCTACAATAAAACACCGTGAGAAAGTCAGTGGATTCTTACTAGACAATGAATGGTTTGGTGTGTCTATAAATCTTGATGACTATACTATTTCTGAAAAAGATGTTGAAGTTCTTAAAAATCACATCAAAGACTATCTAACAACACCTCCTGGAATTAAGAGTATGGAAGGAATCTTTTCAAAAAAATTTCCTTCTACAAGTGAATTATTCGTACAATTTGCTGAAGAAGAAAAGCTGAGTGAAACAAATCGTTTCTATCTACTTGATTTTTTAGCATACTACTTAACAAAAGATTTGTTTCTATATGGTGATGCTGAAGTAGAGACCTTAGTAGAAGTAGCAACAGAAGTCCTTACGAAGTCACAAGGCAATATCCTCATTCAATTTATTAAATGGCTACTCAATAAAGGCGTTACTCGTTATCGAGTAAGTTTTGAAATGACAAAGCGTTACACGATTGAGAGTGCAAATGGAGCGTATGAATTAGATGAATACCTTGAATTAATGTACTACCTATTCAACGAAAACTACATCATAAAAAATGATATGTTGTGTAAAGCAGCAAATTCAAAAAACTATGCAGATACATGGTTGTATCTAGGGTTACATTTTATTTGCGCACTAAGATCAACAGACTTAGAAAGATTAGGACATCCTAAATTAACAAGAGAACCATTAGAAGTTTTAGAAGCAGTAGTAGATGGAACTTGGAGTAGTAGTGAAGCTAGAAGGACTTTACTAAGTATTACAACAAGATTGACTTATTTAAACTTAACACCTAATAAAACCAAAAACGCTTCTAATGTTGCTCAGTTAAAGTTTCATGTCCCAGAAAGTTGTCAGGTTCTTATTGGAACGTTATTGGCTATCTGTGAGGCACATTTCCAACTTCAAATACCATTCAATGCAGAAAATCCATTGATCAGACAAATTAAAACTTATGAAAAGATTACTAGTTATATGGGGGAGGAAATCGGAAATTTATTTTTAGAGCGTAACTTTAGTAGTCGTTCTGCAAACAAGTCCTACTTACAATCTGTCGCAATGTTAGCAGATGATGTTCTTGAAGAAAAGTCAGAACTGAATATTAAAGGTTATTTTCTAGCAGCATTAGCTCGTAGCCATAAAGGGGATTTTAATGAATTTGCACAAACTACAACAACGTATCTAAAAGATGCCCAACTCGGACAACTAAAACCTGAAATGGTTGCAAAAGAGCTATTTGAACGAGGCGTATTATCCATGATTCCGTCTATGCTCTTGACCATTGTAACTAGAGGAAAGTATAAAAAATTAAGTCCAAGCCAACAAACTCAAATGATTAAAAGTTTAGATTTAACGCCAATTGAAATTGAAAAAACGTTGGAATTGAGTATTAGGGCTGATTCACGTTCGCAACAAGCATTAAAAACTCTAGTTGAAAATAATGTTGATCCTGAACAATTACTGACGATCTGTCATCGAATTGGTAACGGAGAAGCTTTTTCTAAGCAAGGAGAGAGTATGTGTCTTTTATCTGCACTAGGGAAACTATGTCCCTATGATGACCGTCAGCATTGCGTCGGCTGTCAGTATGAATTACAAACAAAATCTACCTTGCTTTTGTTAATTGGTGAGTTTAATCGACTCAATAAACAATATCAAAAATTAAAGAATGAACTTGAACGAGGAAAGGTTCGAGCCATTCTTGAGAAGCAGATTAAACCATGTCTTACAGAAATGTTGCAAGCTTTATCAGAACAGTATGGCGAAGCTGTATTGTCTGATTATGAGGATATTATTAAGGAGTTAGTCAGTTGAATAATCAATCAAAATTATTTCGTAAAGTAAATGAAATTATCCTGTTTGATGACAATATGATTGAGAGCGCAAAAGAATGTTTTCAAGACTATGTTGAAAAAGGGATTATTCTAACCACCAATTTTGAAGAAAATAAATGGGAAACGACTAATGAATATTCTAACGTTAGCTTCATTTTTAACTTGAATAAATTCCAATATAAAAGGTTTTATGAACAAGTATTTCAATTATCTTTTGATGATTTTGTTACCTACTTAAAGAGTTTTATAGTGCTATCTATGGAACATCATGTTTTAATCACTCTCCAAGCCTTTTTAAGAGATATAAAGAAATTAGTCAAAGAACTAAAAGTGAACGAAGTCTTCTCATTAGCAAATATGAAGATTTCCAACCCCTCAGTATGTATAGATTTTCTTTCTACACTACCATGTTTAGAGAGTAACGAATTAACCCAACTGATTGAGCAACTAGACGAACTTTTAAATGTTAGTTATCAACTGAACACTAAAAAACAGCGAAAGTTAGCCCAATTTCAATCCTATTTTTTATTTAATGATATTTTAAACGACTATTGGGTTAAATCATTATTAGATGAGGAAAGATTGTTTTACTACCCTCTTTACTTATGGTGGCAAATAACAGCAGTAGTACCACTTAGACCAAGGGAGTTTTTGCTCACTCAGAGAAATTGTCTCACAGAAAAAGACGGAAAATATTACTTAACTCTCAGACGAAATAACTTAAAAGGAAAAGACAAGGGAGTATCCCATAAAATTTCAGAGGATTATTATTTAACAACTTACGAAGTACCATTTAAGCTTGCGAGTGAGATTTTAAATTATTTAGAACTAACCAAAGATTTATCATCTACTCAGTTGGATACTCTATTTGTGACAGACTCTCATTATCGGAAATGGAAACGTATTTCTGGTACTAAAAACCGTTTCTTGACATACAGTAACTTAAATACAATTTTAAAATATTTCTTTAATGAGATTGTATCTCAACAGTATGGGTATTTTGTCCATCATATCAATTCCCCAAAGCAATTAGACGATCATGAGATTAATTTCATTCATATTGGAGATACTAGACACATTGCAATGATCAATTTGATAGCAGAAGGAGCTAGTCCAGTAACAGCAATGCTCTTAGCTGGACATGATAGTATCACAACATCTTCACATTATTTTTCAAATCTGAGTCAGTTTATTGAATGTAGGAGCTATCAGCTTTATCGTAAATTAACAAACTCTCAAACGTCTTACGCTATAAGTAAAACTCAACATAAATACACCATTAATAAAAACTATGTTCCTCTTGATAATAAGGGCAGATGTTATTCACCTCGATTTGCGGAAGGTGATTATTCAGACTGTCTTAAAGTCATTAGCTCACATGCAGAGCTTGGTGCTTGTACTAGTTGTCCATTTTACAGAAAAGCTGGAAAAGATTATTTCTCTATGGATAAATCCTTTAAGAAATCAATCGACGAGGAAGCTTTAATTGTAGATGAGGCTATAAAAAGAGTTCGACAAGGAAAGGGGAATATAGAAGATATTGGTGAGGCATTATTAAAACTTAAAACAGTTAGTCATTCTTATCAAGAATATCTAACTGAAAAACATTTATCCTTACAGGAGTTCTCAAATGGCTAGAAAGAAGTATATTGATAATCAAGAATTGCTATTATTATTTGAACATTATTTACTGGAACATTGTTCGAATAATCCTAGACTATTCAAAATTCCACAGTTTGGAAATTACCTTAGAAGCAACGGATTTCCGCAGGTTGCAGACACAACGATTAGAAGAAACAAAGAATTTAGACAAGCCCTTAATGATAGATTGGAACTATTTGAAGACGACACTTATCAAACAGTTATAACGTATAAAACTCTAGATGTAGAACGTTTCTTAATGACCAATAGAACCCCTAAAGCAATCAAATCAGCATTGATGGAACTTAACAATTATTATAAAAGAGTTGTTGATGCAGCAATAGAATATAAGGAAGAAGCCAGTAAGCTCAAAACAAGAGTTTCAGAGTTGAAAAATGAGGTAGCACAACTTAATGAAAAGAATGCTGAAATAAAGGAGCAGACAGCGTTAAACAAAGAATTATTAGAGGAAAACAAAAAGTTAAGGAATCTTCTTAAAACTAGTTTGTATCCTGATATTGCGAATGAATTGTTAAAAGAAGAGGGCTTGTTAAAATCTGATCAGCAACTAGTAACTAAGAAGTATCTTAGTGAGAATGTTATTACTTCAGACACAAAAATATCTTTTGAAAAACATACTCATACTGAAAAGCAAACAAGCAAAAGTAAGATTTTGGAAATAAAAGACTTACTGGATAACAAGACTAAGTATTAGGAGGAGAAAATGTCAGACTTAATCACTGATTTTCCAGCCTTATTGAACTATTGGGACTTTGACAAGAATATCAAAATAGATGTAGAAAAAATAACAATTACCAGTAAAAAACACATTAACTGGAAATGTCCTACCTGTTCTTATGAATGGAAAGCAAGTACATCAAAATCTTATAAGAATATTCAAAATCATTCAAAAATCTGTCCTGTATGTGAGCTTGGAAAAGTGTTCATAAAAGGGGAAAACTCTATATCTGCAAGGATTCCTAACTTTCTAAGGTACATAAACTTTCATTATGAAAATATAGAAACCATTCAGGAAGAGATTGATAATTTATCTTTTTCTTCAAAGAGGTTATTTCACTTCAAATGTCCTACCTGTCATGTTGGTTGGAAAGATGTAGCAAACACTTCTAAATTAATCAATAAACATAATCAAGAGCTTGTTCATGTCGGATGTAATGAAAGTACACATTTTGTACCTTACACTAAAGCATACCCTAATCTTCGGAAAATTTATCTTCCAGGGGAGCAAAACGATGTAGAGTTTAATGATTTGAAGTTAAGTGACAATGTTACAATCCCTAGAAATTGGAAATGCGACAAATGTGACCATATCTTTAAGTTGTCTATTGATCAGCTAATTTCAAGAATCAAAAGATATAGTTTCTATTGTACTAACTGTAAAGCTACATTCGATACCCCAATTAAAGTGAAAGCGAACCCCCTATTACATACAGATAGAAATCTTTTTAAGCAATTTATTCCAACTCATGTAAAAAGTAATATGATTGATAGTTTATCCAACATCTTAGTAAGATGGCAGTGTTTTAAATGTCATGGTCAATATGAATGTAGTGTTGTCAAAAGGCATCTTGAAGGCTGCCCTTATTGTGATAATAAATTGATGTTAAAAGGATATAATACTTTACAAGAAACTCATCCTTATTTAGAGAAATTTTGGGATAAAAGTAATGATAAACCTATTTCTGAATACTGGTATAAGTCTTCTAAATGCATAAATTGGAAATGCCCTTGCTGCAAAGTCAGTTTTTATTGTAGTCCAATTGAAATGATTTTAAGAACCGACTTAGAGAATAGTAATTTTCAAACTTGTCCTAATTGTTGTGATTGGGATACACTTGTTTTTAACAATGATATACTCTATAATTTCCCAAAATTACAGGAAGAATGGAGCGATAAAAATGGATTGCCTGTTCATTTAGCATTGAGCCACATCGAAACAAAAAAATATTGGTGGAAGTGTTCTGTTTGTCAAGGTGAATACCTTTGTTCAATTCCAATAAGAAAAGAAGTAATAGATAGCTGTCCATATTGTAATGATGAACAAGCATTAAAAGGTTATAATACAATTGCAGATACTTATCCTGAGTTGTGTGACCTTTGGAGTAGCAAGAATGTAGAAAAACCTGATGAGGTGACGAAATCGTCAGAAACCGAGAATAAAATATTTAATTGGATTTGTGATTGTTGTGATTTAGAATTTCAGGAGAGATTAGGGATTGTTCTAGGTGTGTTTACAAACAATAATTCTAATAGTCTCAATTCTATATGTCCTTACTGTAATAAAAAAATTCCTAAACCAAATGAAACACTAAGCTATGTTAAACCGTACTTAAACAATGAATGGGTAAAAGAACTGAATGGTGATATTGATACCTTCTTTTATAATTCAAATGCTTTAACCAATTGGATTTGTCGAAAATGTCACAGAAGTTTTAAAGCAAAAATTTCTGATCGCCACAAAAACGACCAATGTTGTCCATATTGTTCTTTTAAGAAGACTGCAAAAGGTTATAATGATCTTGAAACAACACATCCTTGGTTAATTAAAGAATGGTCATCATTAAATAAACAAGAAATGTCTTCAGTAAGGGCAAATTCAACATATAATGCATGGTGGAAATGCCCTGTATGTACTGGAGAATATCAGAAAGTTATTAAAGAAAAATTTTACAGAGAAAATTCTTGTCCATACTGTAGAAATCAAAAAGTATTAAAAGGATTTAACGATTTAGCAACAACGCAACAAAGTCTAATGAATGAGTGGGATTATCTAAATAACTCCTTGATAGTAAGTCCAACTGAAATTACAGAGTTGAGTATTCTGCCTGTATGGTGGATATGTCAAGAAAATCTTAATCACCGTTACAAAATTCAAGTAAAAGAAAGAATGGCATACAAAAAACGCAATAAAAGGTCGTGTTCCATTTGCAAAGGCCACAGAAGAAAGCAAGAACACTTTGTACAGTTTGAAAAAATATAGATAAATAAAAACACTCTAAATTTCATTAAATTGATATTAGAGTGTTTTTTTATTGTCAAAATGTACATTTGAAAATTTTTTAGTTTTCACTTAAATAAAGTACATTTTCAACTGAATTGAGAGTAGTAAAAAATTCCAGTGTTCACTTAAATAAAGTACATAATTGAGTATAATTGGCTTAAAAAATTTTTTTGGTTATTATAGCCTTACTAAGACAATCCTATATATCTTCTGTAACATCTTTCCGAAAAACTATAATTTTCTTGAAAAATATATCTGGTTATGCTATACTACTAGTATAGAAAGATTTGGAGAAAAACATGAAACGCGAGATCTTATTAGAACGTATTGATAAACTCAAACAAGTCATGCCTTGGTATGTATTGGAATACTACCAATCGAAACTGGCAGTTCCATACAGTTTTACGACTTTGTACGAATACCTCAAGGAATACGATCGATTTTTCACATGGGTATTGGAATCTGGTATATCGGATGCTGACACCATGGCCAATATCCCATTAGATGTTTTAGAAAACATGACAAAGAAAGATTTGGAATCTTTCATTCTATACTTACGTGAACGTCCCTTACTTAATGCTAACACAACTAAAAATGGGGTTTCTCAAACAACCATTAACCGTACACTTTCTGCCCTTTCTAGTCTCTATAAGTACTTGACCGAAGAGGTTGAAAATGAACAAGGGGAACCTTATTTCTACCGTAACGTCATGAAGAAGGTTGCTACCAAGAAAAAGAAAGAAACCTTAGCCGCTCGAGCTGAAAATATCAAACAAAAACTCTTTTTAGGCGATGAGACAGAAGGTTTCCTTAACTATATTGACCAAGAGTACCCTCAACAACTCTCAAATCGCGCTCTTTCATCATTCAATAAAAACAAAGAACGTGATTTAGCCATTATAGCACTCCTTCTTGCCTCTGGTGTCCGCCTCTCTGAAGCAGTTAACCTGGATCTTCGAGATCTCAATCTTAAGATGATGGTGATTGACGTCACTCGTAAGGGTGGAAAACGAGACTCCGTTAATGTTGCTGCCTTTGCCAAACCCTATTTAGAACAATATCTCACTATTCGAGATAAACGTTATAAGACAGAAAAAAAGGATACAGCCCTCTTTCTAACCTTATATAGAGGTGTTCCAAATCGGATTGACGCTTCTAGTGTTGAAAAGATGGTAGCAAAGTATTCAGAGGACTTTAAAGTTCGTGTGACACCCCATAAGCTTCGTCATACTCTTGCAACGCGTCTCTATGACGCAACCAAATCCCAAGTTTTGGTCAGCCACCAGCTAGGACATGCTAGCACACAAGTAACAGACTTGTATACCCATATCGTTAATGACGAACAGAAAAATGCCTTGGATAGTTTATAAGAAACATAATATAAATTATGTAATATATATTTATAAAAAAAGAAGCTGGATAAAACCAACTTCTTTTTTTGTTTATTCAACAACAGCCTCTGCAATTTCTTCTGCAGTAATTCCTGCGAAATAACGTCCCAAATTAATCGTTTGAAGGGCTTTAAGGACATCTTCACGTTCGTATTTAACGCCACGAAGAACTTCTTCTACAGCTGCTACGTCTTCAATACCGAAGAAGTCACCGTAAATCTTAATATCTTGAATTTTTGATTCAATAACATTCGCAAAGATTTCAACCTTACCACTTGGGAATTTAGTACCACGACGAACGTTATATTCAGGTGATTTCCCATAGTTCCAGTCCCAAGTTCCAAACTTAGTATCTTTGATACGATTGATTTCAGCCAATTCTTCATCTGAGAATACATACTCTGTCATCTCAGGATATTCTTTTTTCATGTATTCCAAGAGTAGATCGCGGAATTCTTCAACGGTAATTTTTTCTGGCAATTCATCGATAATGTTGGTCACACGAGCACGAACTGATTTAACTCCTTTAGACTCGAACTTATCTTTAGATACCTTAAGTGCATTAGCAAGGACAGACAAATCAACGTCAAAGAGAAGGCAACCATGGTGCATGATGCGTCCATTGATATAGGCTTGGGCATTTCCACAGAATTTCTTACCGTCAATCTCAAGGTCATTACGACCTGTGAATTCAGCTTTAACACCAAGTTGAGCCAAGGTATTGATTACTGGAGTTGAAAAACTCTTGAAGTCAAAGGCACGGTTTTCATCTTCTTTTGAGATGATCGTGTAGTTGAGGTTGTTCAAATCATGGTAAACAGCTCCCCCACCACTGATACGACGCACCACTTCAATTCCGTTTTCACGGACATAGTCGCGGTTAATTTCTTCGATGGTATTTTGGTGACGACCGACAATGATTGAAGGCTTGTTAATCCAAAGAATAAAGATTTGATCTTCATCAAGGAGATGTTTAAAAGCATACTCTTCTAAAGCGATATTAAAAGCAGTTTCGTTTGAATGATTGATAATGTATTTCATAAGATACCTTCTAATACGATAGAGACTGGAAACAAATTCCAGTCTAGTCTATCTATTTTTATTTTTTCTTAGGTGAATGGATAGCCATTCCAAGAACATCAGCAAATGCTTCGTACATAACTTCAGAGTATGTTGGGTGACCGTGGATTGTCTTAAGCATTTCTTCAACAGTGATTTCCATTTCGATGATGCTTGACGCTTCATTGATCAACTCTGCAGCTGCAGGACCAATGATGTGAACACCAAGGATTTCACCATATTTCTTGTCTGCAATGACTTTAACAAATCCTTGAGCCGCATCTGATGCAATAGCACGTCCGTTTGCAGCAAAGTTGAATTTACCGATTTGGACATCATATTTCTCACGGGCTTGTTCTTCTGTCAAACCAACTGCTGCTACTTCTGGAAGTGTGTAGATAGCTGCAGGAGTCAAGTTCAATTTAGCAACATGGTGATTTCCTTTAAGGGCATTTTCAGCAGCAACTTCACCCATACGGAAGGCAGCATGTGCCAACATTTTAGTACCGTTGATATCACCTGGTGCATAGATACCTGGAACAGAAGTTTCCATGTATTCATTAACCTTGATACGACCACGGTCTAACTCAAACTCAACTTCTCCGATTCCTTCAAGATCTGGAACACGACCGATTGAAAGAAGAGCTTTATTTGCGATGATATCATCTTTTCCTTCAACCTTGATACGAAGTTTGCCATCTTCTTCAATGATTTCTTGAAGTTTAGTACCTGTCAAGATAGTCATACCTTTACGTTCAAGAATCAAGCGAAGGTTCTTAGATACTTCCGCATCCATCGCTGGAACAATGCGATCCATCATTTCGATAACAGTAACTTTTGAACCAAATGTCATGAAGGCTTGACCAAGCTCAATACCGACAACTCCACCACCAATGATAACGAGGCTTTCTGGTACTTCATTCATTTCAAGGATATCGTCACTAGTCATAACAAGAGATGATTCCATACCAGGAACATTGATTTTGCTTACTTTTGAACCACCAGCAAGGATGATTTTCTTAGTTTCAAGTAATTCAGTACCGTTTACCAAGACATTCTTATCTTTCGTAATCGTACCGATACCCTTATGAACATCAACTCCATAGCTACGAAGAAGTCCTGCAACCCCACCAACAAGAGTATTCACAACTTTAGATTTAGTTTCTAAAAGTTTGTCCATATCAACAGTGAGGTTAGGATTTTCAATAACGATACCACGGTTTGCAGCATGACCGATATTTTCGATAATTTCAGCATTGTGAAGGTAAGTCTTAGTTGGGATACATCCACGGTTCAAACAAGTTCCACCAAGTTCAGATTTCTCAACAAGGGCAACCTTACCACCTAATTGAGCTGCTTTAATAGCAGACACATAACCAGCAGGACCACCACCAATAACGACGATATCGTAAGCATCATCGCTCTTACCATCATCGTTTGAAGCACTTACTGCAGGTGCTGGGCTAGCTTCTGGTGCAGCTGCTCCAGCTGATGGGATGTTTTCCCCTTCTTCACCAAGATATCCGATAACTTCAGTAACAGGTACAGTCTCGCCGTCCCCTTTCAGGATAGCGATCAAGTAACCGTCTTCTTCTGCTTCCAATTCCATGCTGACTTTGTCAGTCATGATTTCCAAAAGGATTTCTCCTTCTTTTACAAATTCTCCGACTTTTTTATTCCATTGGACGATTTGTCCTTCTGTCATATCCACGCCGGCTTTTGGCATAATTACTTCTAAGGCCATATCTTACTTCCTTTATCTATATTTCTAAAAACAAATTCTCTAAACCAACATTGAGATTGGGTTTTCAATTAAAGCTTTCAAGTCTTTCATAAACTTAGCACCAGCCATACCATCTACGACACGGTGGTCAATTGTTAAACCAAGACTCATAATTGGACGAATCTCGATTTCACCATTAACAACAACTGGTTTCTCAATTGTTGAGCTAACCCCAAGGATTGCTGAGTTCGGTTGGTTAATGATTGGACCAAACGATTGAACACCAAACATTCCCAAGTTACTGATGGTGAAGGTTGAATTTTGCAATTCGCTAGGAGCTAGTTTACCATCCAAAGTACGTCCGATAACATCTTTGAAGGCAACTACCAACTCAGACAAACTCAATTTTTCAGCATTATAAACAACTGGCGTCATCAAACCATTATCCATTCCAACTGCCATCGCAAGGTTGACATAGTTGTGAGTGATAATTGTCTTACCATCTTCAGTTAATGACGCATTGATGTATGGGTGTTTCATAAGAGTCTTAACAACCGCAAGTGAAAGCAAGTCTGTAACAGTTATTTTCTTACCAGTTGCTTCCATGATTGGATCAAGGACTTTCTTACGAAGGGCAAGCATTTCAGACATATCGACATCATAGTTAAGCGTGAAGGTTGGTGCAGTCAAGTATGACTCAACCATACGTTGAGCAATAACCTTACGCATTGGTGTCATTGGAATACGCTCGATTTCCCCATAAGGAGTTACGTTATCTGGAACTTCTTCCACTTTTTCAATCTGAGAAGGTGACTTAATCGTATCGTTTTCAATATTTTCCGGAAGGAAAGCTAAAACATCCTTCTTCATAATCTTGCCACGATGACCAGTTCCTTGGATTTCCTGCCATGCAATATTATGCTCTAGTGCAATTCGTTTTGCGAGTGGTGAAATGCGAACCACGTTAGTGTCTTTATATGTTTCCACGTCTTCTTTGTGGACACGACCGTTTGCGCCTGAGCCAGAAATGTCATAGAGATTGATTCCTAAATCATCTGCTAATTTTCTAGCTGCAGGAGTCGCTCTTAGCTTATCATCAGCCATGACCTCTCCTATTCTATACTAAGATATCAAGGACGTAGAGGACAAAGAAAAAATAGGAGATTGACGCTGTGTTCGATGAACACGAGGAAATCTATCTTTTTTTCACAGTCCTCAGTCCGGATTCAACTCTACAAGCAACTTGGACACGGAACGTGTCTCAAGTTGCTACGGTTGTCGCTATTAGGCGGCCAACCTAGTAGACTTACTAAGTTTTTTGTCAAATATTATCGATTCGTCAAAAAACTGTCGCAACTATACAATCAACTTGGATACAAAATATATCTCAAGTTACTACGGTTGCCGCTATAAGGCGGTCAACCTAGTCGACTTACTAAGTCGTTCGTCGGTTAATATCGACCCGACTCTCTCCTGTCGCAACTTTTCAACTTACTTGGATACGAAACGTATCTCAAGTTACTACGGTTGCCGCTGTTAGGCGGTCAACCTTGTAGACTTACTAAGTCGTTCGTCGGTTATTATCGAACCGACTCTCTCCTGTCGCAACTTTTCAACTTACTTGGATACAAAAAGTATCTCAAATAATTTTTATTTACATAATTTATATTATGTGCTATTGTTTGTTGTGAGTTTTACGGATTGCATCTTTGATGCTTTCAACTGTCGGAATCATTGCATTTTCAAGGTTTTGTGCGTAAGGCATTGGCACATCCTCCCCTGCGCAGCGACGAATTGGTGCATCCAAGTAATCAAATGCTTCTGATTCTGAGATAATAGCTGAGATCTCACCGATAAAACCACTTGTCTTGTGGGCATCGTTGACAAGAACTACTTTTCCAGTTTTCTTAACTGAGTTAATGATGATGTCTTTATCAAGTGGAACCAAAGTACGTGGGTCTACTACTTCTACTGAAATCCCTTCTTCAGCTAACTCTTCAGCTGCTTGCATAACACGACGAAGCATTTTACCATATGTTACTACTGTTACATCAGTACCTTCGCGTTTGATTTCCCCAACTCCAAGTGGAATCGTGTAGTCTGGATCAACTGGCACTTCACCTTTTTGGTTAAATTCTGATTTGTATTCAAGAATGATAACAGGGTTGTTATCGCGAATAGAAGACTTAAGAAGCCCTTTCATATCAGCTGGTGTACCTGGAGCTACAACCTTCAATCCTGGGATGTGCGTAAACCAAGATTCCAAGGATTGTGAGTGCTGAGCTGCAGAACCTACCCCGTTACCAGCTGCACATCGGATTGTCATTGGTACTTGACCTTTACCACCAAACATGTAACGAGTTTTAGCTGCTTGGTTGACGATATTATCCATGGCAATAACAGAAAAGTCCATAAAAGTCATATCAACGATTGGACGAAGTCCTGTCATAGCTGCACCAGCAGCTGCACCAGAAATAGCTGCTTCAGAAATCGGACAGTCACGAACTCGTTCTGGCCCAAATTCTTCAAGCATACCTACAGATGTGCCAAAGTCTCCACCGAAGACACCGACATCTTCACCCATCAAGAGTACATTTTCGTCGCGACGCATTTCCTCAGACATTGCAAGGATAATGGTATCGCGGAAAGACATTAATTTTGTTTCCATATTTCTCTACTTCTCCTTAGTCTGCGTAAATATCTTCAAATGCTGATTCTAGTGGAGGGAATGGACTTTCTTCTGCAAACTTAACAGATACTTCCACTGCTTCCTTAACTTGAGCCTGAATTTCTTCGAGTTCTTCTGCACTAGCAATTTTATTCTCAACAAGGTACTTGCGAAGGTTTTCGATTGGATCTTTTTCTTTCCACTCATCGACTTCTTCACGTGTACGATATTTACCAGGGTCTGATGATGAGTGACCAAGCCAACGGTAAGTTACACTTTCGATCAAGACAGGACCTTTACCAGAACGAACATGGTCAACTGCTTTCTTAAATCCTTCGTAGACATCGATAACGTTATTACCGTCTTCGATAAACATTCCTGGAATACCGTAAGCAGCACTACGCTCATGGATATGCTTGACATTTGTCATTTTCTTAATATCAGCAGAGATTCCATAACCGTTATTGATACAGTAGAAAATTACTGGAAGATTCCAAATTGAAGCCATATTAACAGCTTCGTGGAATACACCTTCGTTAGTCGCTCCATCACCAAAGAAGCAGACAACGATTTTACCAGTGTTTTTCATTTGTTGAGTAAGGGCTGCACCTACTGCGATTCCCATACCACCACCTACGATACCGTTGGCACCAAGGTTACCTGCATCTAGGTCGGCGATGTGCATTGATCCACCTTTACCTTTACAAGTTCCCGTATACTTACCAAGGATTTCAGCCATCATACCATTAAGGTCGATTCCTTTAGCAATAGCTTGTCCGTGACCACGGTGATTTGAGGTGATGAGGTCATCCTCGTTTAGAGCCAACATAGCCCCAACGTTAGCAGCTTCCTCACCAACAGAAAAGTGCGTCATACCTGGCACTTTACCTTTTTTTACTAATTGAGCAATTTTTAAATCCATACGACGAATTTCTTCCATCTTACGGAACATCTCAAGCAAAAGATTCTTATCTAAAGTTGACATAATCTTGCCTTTCTAAGTTTAATTTCTTATAGTTCTATTCTAACTGATAGGTTAACTAGAGTCAAAGATTATGCTTGCTAATTTTTCACAATGTAAAAAAAGAAAAGTCAATGAAATCAAGACTTTTCTTTACATAAAATAACTATTTCACAAACAGTTTTTCCAGTTTTTTTCATCAAATTATTTGATTGTTTTCATAATAACTTGTAAACGCCACTGATAAAGTATACCACTAATCACCAGACTAACAATTAAACCAATCCAATAAGAATAGGCGCCTAAGCCTGTCCAGTGATCTAAGACTAATCCCAGTGGAATGGCTACACCCCAGTATCCGAGAAGTCCAAGATAGAAGGGAACAACCGTATCCTTGTAGCCACGTAAAATTCCTTGCAGAGGTGCTGCGAAGGTATCAGCTAATTGGAAAAACAAACTATAGGTCATAAAAGAAGCTGTCAATTGAATGAAATCGGGATCTTGACCATAGAGACTAGCAACATTCTCACGATAAATATAAAGGAAACTAAGTGTTAAAATCGCGAAAATCATAGCTGTTAAACGTCCAATAAGTATGTATTGCTTAGCATCGTTTAAGCGTCTAGCCCCTACTTCGTAGGAAACAACAATAGCCATGGCTGTTGAGATACTCATAGGAAAGGCATACATGAGATTTGAGAAGTTCATAGCAGACTGATGGCTGGCGATGATGAGAGATGAAAACTTTGCCATAATCAAGCCGACTACTGAAAAAATGGCTACTTCAGCAAAGACAGTTCCACCAATTGGTAACCCAAGACGGATAGCTTCTTTGATTTTTTCTATTCGCAAGGGCATTGGTACTTCTAGATGATATTCCTTAAGCTTTTTATGTTTTAACAAGACTAAGATAGAAATCAATAACAAAGCCCAGTAGGCAAGTGAGGTACCGAGACCTGCACCTGCACCTCCAAGTTCAGGTACTCCAAATGCTCCATATATTAGTAAATAGTTAAATCCACTATTTAAAGGAAGTAAAAGAAGCATGAGATACATAGACAATTTTGTCAGTCCTAGCGTATCAAGTAGCGAACGTATCACACTGAAAAGTAAGAGCGGGATAATACCAATAGCTAGTAGCCATAAATAACGGGTTGCTACACTTGCTACAGCTGTCTCTAATCCCATGTATCCCAAAATAACTGGTACTAAAAAGAAGACTAGTAGAAAAAGAATAAGGGATAAGGCTAAAGATAGATAAATAAATTGATAAAAATCTGAAGCAACCTCTTTCTTCTGTCCTTGGCCCAAATGGTGTCCGATAATAGGTACTAAGGCTGATACAATCCCTGTCAGAAAGGTAAAAAAAGGATTCCATAAGCTTGTAGCTATGGAAACTCCTGCCAGATCCAGTGTATTATACTGACCCGTCATTGTTGTATCAACAAAGGAGGCCGAATAATTAGCAAATTGGTAAATCAATATCGGAAAGAATATTTTTAAAAATAAGATAATTTTATCTTTAATAGTTTCTGTTGTATGCATACCTACTCTTTCTACTCCTTTTCATCCAAGCCAAAAAGCTTTAAGCCGTATTTTCTCAAGCTCAAGGGTGAATTACTAGCTTTTGATGTCGTGTGCCAACAATTACATGAGGCGCAATAATAGCTTCTAACCAAGCCACCATTATCATAGTCTACGGCATGATCAGCTTTTTCCTTGGTTTCATACTGAATTTTAGCACGGTTAGCGGCTGGACAATATACTCCATGACAAGCATTTCGTTTACGATTTCTAAGTTTACGAAAATAATTCATCCTCAAGCTCCTAATCTGCTTGATAAACGATTTGTCCCTTACAGATAGTGTATTTAACCTGCCCTTTTAATTGTTCACCAATGAATGGTGAATTAGCTGCTTTAGAAGCAAAATGCGTGTCAACGATTCTGTCAGCTTTATCATCGAAAATCGTAATATCAGCTGGACCGTTTTCTGATAGATAACCTGCTTCAAAATTATACAATTTAGCTGGATTAACAGTCATTTTTTCTAGTAACTGCATCAAACTCAACTCGCCAGCTTCCACCAAGTAGGTTAAACCTAGTGACAAAGAAGTTTCCAAACCTGTCATACCTGATGGCGCTTTGGTAATATCCTCAAGATTTTTTTCGTCAGCATGGTGAGGCGCGTGGTCAGTAGCAATGACAGAAATGACTCCAGATTTTAAACCTTCAATAACTGCACGTCGGTCTGATTCCAAACGAAGAGGTGGATTCATCTTAGCGTTACTTCCTTTAGTCAAAAGCAGAGCTTCAGTCTTCGAAAAATGCTGTGGAGCTACTTCTGCAGTTACGTTAGCTCCCAAATTTTGAGCAAACTCCACAACCTTGACACTTTCTTCCTTAGACAAATGCTGAATATGAACATGAGCCTTAGTTGCATAGGCAATCATGACATCACGTGCAATCATTGCATACTCTGCAACCCCTGTAGCACCACAAATATGGAAGTGTTCTTTAGCAATGTTTTCATTAAAACCAAGCGTACCATTCAGGCCAGGATCTTCTTCGTGAAGACTAATAAAAGTATTTAGTTTTTTCGCTTCTTCCATGGCTTCCTTGACAACTTTACTACTTTCAAGAGGAATCCCGTCATCAGAAAAACCAACTGCCCCTGCTTCTAAAAGGGCTTTAAAATCAGTTAAGTCTTGACCATTAAAATTTTTGGTAATTGTAGCTACAGACTTAACGTTAATCTTTTCCTTAGCTGCAGATTGAAGAACTCCCTCTAAAGTCTCAACATCTGAGATAGTTGGATTGGTATTAGCCATCATAACGACAGTTGTAAATCCACCTGCAGCTGCTGCTAGTGCTCCTGTATGGATATCTTCCTTATGAGTTTGACCAGGTTCACGGAAATGAACATGGATATCCACCAAGCCAGGCGCAACCACAAGACCAGTAGCATCTATTACTTGAACTCCCTCAACATCGATTCGAGGAGCGATTTTAACGATTTTTCCATTTTCAACTAAAATATCACTGACTTGATCCAAACCAGACTTGGGATCCATCACACGGCCGTTTTTGATTACTAACATCGCTTTACTCCTTTATTCGTAGAAATCCACTTGGGTATCCAATAATTTATCGCCATCATAAACAAACTTTGCTGAAAAGAAAGGCTTATCCTCTAAGAGCCACTCTACGAAGGTGTGGTCTCCTTCCCAGGTTGGTTTGCTTAAAACCTCATCATAAGGAACCCATTCTAAGGTCCCTTCATTACAGTCAATCAATTCTCCTTCAAATTCTGTTACCTTAAAGACGTAGGTGTACCAGTCCAAATCTGGTGTGAATTCTGGAAAGGTGATCACTCCTTTTAGTACTGGTTTGGCTTTCAGACCTGTTTCTTCTAAAATTTCACGAGCAGCACATTCTTGTGGAGTTTCCCCCCGTTCTAACTTTCCACCTACACCGATCCATTTCCCTTCATGGACATCATTGGGCTTTTTATTGCGATGAAGCATGAGTAGCTCTTTCCCGTTATCAATGTAGCAAATTGTCGCTAACTGAGGCATATTCTCTCCTTATCTAAGCCAATCAATTGACTCTTGTCCACTTTCTTTTAAGAATGCATTGGCCTTAGAAAAAGGCTTGGAACCCCAAAATCCTCTGTAAACTGAAAGCGGACTCGGGTGGGCTGATTCGATAATCAAGTGCTGAGGATTTGTAACCAAGGCCTTCTTCTTACGTGCATAAGCACCCCAAAGAACAAATACTACTGGTCTATCTAAATTATTGACAACCTTAATCACTGCATCGGTGAAAGGCTCCCATATTTGACCAGCATGACCATTAGCCTGGCCAGCAGGGACAGTCAAGCAAGCATTAAGAAGCAAAACACCCTGCACCGCCCAAGAGGTCAAGTCATGAGACGGTTTTACCCCAATATCATCCGCAAGTTCTTTTAAAATATTTTGCAAAGAAGGAGGTGCTGGAATAGTATCTGGAACTGAAAAACTCAAGCCCTGAGCTTGACCATGCCCATGATAGGGATCCTGTCCCAGAATCACTACCTTAACCTCTTCTCGAGGAGTTGTTAAAAGAGCCTGAAAAACTTTTTCCTTTGGTGGATAAACTGTTCCCTGAGCATAAACCTGCTCCATAAAATGATTGATTTTCCCAAAATAACCTTCAGGTAATTGCTCTTTAATCAAAGCATGCCAGGATGAGTGTTGCATCTTAATCTCCTTTATAGTATCCATCTAAAAGCACGTTTTAATTCATCCGTACCATTTTTAAAAAAGCATAAACCATGTGCGAGTATGATTTTATCCGGTTTCCAGTTTAACATACGGGAAAAGGAAACCTTTGCTTCCCTTTGTCTTCCTAAAAAAGTCATCCGATAATCGATAGGAGTTTGACCATCAGGGGCTGTTACACGAGCTAAACGATAGATTTTTCTGCGGATTGGACTAGCTATTTTTTCTGGTTCAAAATTCTCTATAAGGTCTGTTACAATAAGTGTTTTAGTTGATTTATGAAAAAACACGACCTCTTCGATGACAGAACTTCCCTTAAAAATAAGCTGTTCAATCTCATCAGACCATAAGTCAGGAGCCTTATCTGTTAAGGAAGCTTCAAATTTCACCTTGACATTCTGACTTTTCGCTCTCTCTTCAACTCCTGGACCAGACCATGCTTGCGCATGAGGATATCTTTTTCTCCAATCTGCAATATAGGCGTAGTGAATCTTATTTGGTGAAATCAGGTAAGCGACTTTGCCCAAAGCGTCTAGTTCAGTAAAAAGTTTCTCATTTGGCGCAATAGGAGAATGAATCCAAAGTTTGCCATCATTTAACTTAATCACCGTCATACGTGTCTGAAAAGGAAGTTTGAAGACCTTCATATCCATTTGTATCAAATCACCGTCTACTATCCAGATATTTTGATCAACTTCCTTTAGTGAATACAATGGTTCATAAAGAGAAAGTTCTGGCCTTGACATCGTTAACTACTCCTTCGTTAATACTGCCTCTATTATAGCAAAAAGTGGCTATCTAAACCACTTTTAAAAGTATCTATTGAGATTTGAGAAGTTTTAGAAAGAATTTATACTAAAGAGCCTTTATTCAACCCCATTTCTCATATTAGAAAGGATAAATTCTTTGTCAATTTCATCAATAATCAATTCTGTTCGAGTATTAAGTTTTTCATCAAATCTTTTATTCAATTCCTTTACAGCGCTTATCTTAAACTCATCACTTGATTTTTGTTTATAGTAATCAAATCCTCCAGAAGCCGCACTCCAGCAACTCCCCCAATCTGAAAGATAGCCTATTATTTCAAAAACACTATCATTGTATTTTTCAAATTTTTTAGTTGCAGAACTTTTTAGATAGCCTGAAATACAATTTACAAAAGAGTAGTAATACTTAGAGTCACGAAATGAATTGTATTCTGCACTATGAAAACTTGGATCGATAATTCGTGCTGATCTCACATCTTCCATAGTGGGTTTTCTGGTCATTTTAATATCAGTCTGCAGATAAGCATAATAGGTTTCCTTATCAAAGAAAGCTCCATCTACCGCTATCAAAGCACCATACATGCCATCTTCATACTGAAACACCATCACAGCACCATTCCTATATTTGCTTTCTACATGAACAGGTGGAGCAATTCTCTTTTTTGGCTTGTCTTTTTTTACACTTATCTTTTCTAAAAACTTTTCTAGATTTTCACTTCTTTGTTCTAAAAATTCACTATCTGCACCTAATTCTTGGGCAAGTTCTAAATCCTCTTTGTTGATAATGATCTCTTTGATTTCAAGCAAAAATTCATCATCTAATTGCCCAACTTCCCATAAACAGTGTGCTAAGGCGAACAAGACATCATACATATCGTCATCGTATAAATCCGATGTCAGGTCATTTTTGATTGTAATTGCATCTTCTCCTTGATTGTATCTCTCGAAGAATTCTTCTTTAATATCTGAGGAAGTGTCATTTCCAAAAATCGTTGCATCCCATGTTCCCATAATTTTATCCCCCTTTTATTTTGGCATCTTTATATTTTCCCCAAACAATTCAGCAAATCTTTGTAAGAATGAACTTCATAAGTTGGCTGAGCTTGTGTCTTATTTTCCAGATGATGAGGATTATACCAGATGGTATCGATGCCAGCATTATTTCCACCCTGAATATCAGCTGACAAAGAATCACCAATCATAAGGGTCTGATTTTTATCAAAGTTAGGGATTCGAGCTCCAATTTTTTCATAAAATTCAGCATCTGGTTTTTGGGTATGGAGCTGTTCTGATATGAAAATTTCCTTGAAATATGGTGCGATTCCAGATTGTTCTAGACGACCTGTTTGAATATAGGTGATTCCATTTGTTGCAGCATAAAGCTCATAACCTTGACTTATCAATTTTCTTAATAATTCTTCGACACCTGGGAAAGTCTGTCCCTGTTTTGATAGGAAAAACTGGTAGCGCTCAGCTAAGTAGGACCCATCATTTTCAATACCAAAGTGAGCAAACAATTTTGCAAAACGTGTATTGATCAATTCTGATTTTGTAATCTTTTTCTGTTCCAAATCCTTCCAAAGTGATTTGTTCATAGGCACATAATAATCTTTGTAAGCTTGGATATCCTCTACTCCTTCTTCTTCTAAGAGTTGCGTCAGAGCTATATCCTCAGCAGCATCAAAATCGAGTAAGGTATGATCGAGGTCGAAGAATAGAAATTTGTATTTCAATTTAATGTTTCTCCTTTCTAAAAAATTTTTAATTTAATAAATTGTTACTTTTCTCTGCTTCTAATTTTTCTAACTCCGATTTTAGTTGTTTAATTCTGTTTTCAATCGTACTTTCTTGAAACTTCTTTTCATACATTTCGTATAATTTATTTCTTAGTAACGGCTCTGAAATCATATCAATCTCTGATAGTAGGCTTTCCTTAGTTAAATAGTTTACATGGTTGTTTATGTCTTGAAGAGGATCAAGTTCTTTGATAATGTTATTTATTTTAGAAATCGCAAATTCACCGTAGATATCCTTAATAAACATATCATCATGCATTATTTCCTGTATATTCTTAGCAAATGTATTCCTCATTAATTCTACTCTCACATCATCTTCATCTTTTACTAAACAAATAACATTTCCATTCTTGATATCAGATAACATAAAAGGAGAATGTGTAGTAAAAATAAATTGAATTTTTGAATTTGAAACTTTATTAAATTCATTGATTAAAAAATTTATTAAACGTCTAGACCATTCTAAATGAAGACCTTCTTCAATTTCATCTACAAGAATTATATTATTACCTTCAAATGATCTAGTTTTTACCAAAGCAACTAAATCAAGTAGGTTCTTCTCACCTTTTGAAGTAACTTCCCTAACTTGAAACCAGTTTGTCTCACCTCGTTCATTTATTAAATCTATTTTCCTTCTCTCTGTAATATCAATATTAGTTTTTAATTCATCTATAAAATCTTTAACTGATTGATCTTCAAAATCTATTTTTACAATACAACTCTGAGCATCAATTGATTTGAGATTATCATTAATCTGATAAAACTCTCTTAAAAACCTAGCTGTGAAATTAATATATTCAATAATATCATTGCTAGGTTCTACACCCAAATCTCTACATTTATCATAAGGTAGGTGTTCTCCAACAAATTCTCCGTCATCTTCCCTCACAAAATCTTTGTCTAAAAGTTGAGTAAAAAAAATAGTTATATCTTCAAAAAGAATTTCCCAATTAGCTACTATGTCATCTGCATTAGATACCTTATTATAATTTGGGAAATATAAATCTCGAATATACATATATGTATCAGAGAGAACATTTAGAATCTGCAACTCATTGAAAGATAAAGCTAACCCTTTTTCTAAGAATTCTTCAAAAGAAACTCTACCAAAAAAACCCTTAAATATAAATCCAAATCTGTTAAATACTACAAAGCGTTTAAATTCTATGCTTAGTCTCTTGAATCTTTTTTGAAATTCTTCATCTTTTAGTGCTTCATCTATGTTGTTATAATTTCTCTGTTTAGCGAAGTCATATAGCTCAACCAATTCTTTAATGGTATCACCTAAATACAAGAAATTCTCAAAATACAAATTATGCTCTCTATCATTTGTATGATAAATATTGTCTTCAAATACATATTCCGAAATAAACTCTTTAAAATCATATTCAGGATTCCAATCCAAGGGAAGTACTTTTCTAAAACAGTAGTCAGTTAAATCATTTAAAGTTTTTTCGAAAGTATTTATTCTGATTTCCCATTTATAATTGGAACTGTTTGAAATGAATCTTTTTTCAACAAGTAGTTTATAAGCATCAAACTTGGATTTCGCATCTTTCAGTGAGAACTGTTTACTATTTCCATATCGTCGTTTAATTAAACCATTATAATCCTCGTAACCTCTTAATACTTTTGAAGATTGAAAATAATACATATTGTCTATCTGACCATCCTCTACTGTATCTGATTTATAAATACCTGTGTATTTAAGTTTATTTATTTGCTCTATATGGCTATTGATTTCAATACTTTCAATATCAAAATTAAACATCTCCAATAAAACATTGCTATCCCAAAAAATTAAACAATAAGAAGAATCAAAAGCATGATATTTTCTCTCCTCTTTAGTACATCCAATCAAATCCAAAATAGTTGTCTTACCAACACCGTTATTCCCAACAATTGCGGTTATATTACTTATACTGTCTCCATAAAAATTTGGAACTGAATCCTCAACCTTGTTAACTTTTAAATGTTGATTTCTCCACTCTATTGTATAGTTCGAATTGAAAATAATTGGCTCATTCCATGAAATATTGTTGTATTTTTTAATTATTAATCCTATTAACTCCATATTATTCACCTATTAATCCGATATTTCTACTAATATCTGTTACGAATTTGGATAGAGGACGCTTCCCATACTCTTTAGAATCAGTATATGCGCCAGTTAAAAATCGATTGATTTCACTTTCTGTAAGTCCTTTCATCCCATACTCTTTAAACAGTGATTCAATTCTTTCTGTATAAGGTTTCGAATAATATTCTTTTTTCCACAACAATTCTTCAATTACATCAGAATGAACTTGGTATAACTCTATTATACCAATATTATCGAGGTCTTTCTTAAGTAAATCAAACTTTTCTGATTTTTGCCTCTCAATAAAAATTCTAGGTTGATGAATAGATTCTAAATCATAATTAAATCTAAAAAGATCGTCTACTTCGATACTTAAATCATAAGGAGAGATACTAAACTCACTAGTCAGTTTTTTGAGATTGCAAGAAGCACAACAAGGTACCAAATTATAAAAACAGACTGCTAACAGCGGATAATCAATTTTTGACCAAAAATGATCTAATTGACATGAATTTAGCAATTCAATATGTTTCTCATTTATTTTATGGCCTTCTGGACATTTTCTTTTTAAATATATTTCATCAGAAAAATACTCAAAAATATCAGCAGAATTGTCTTGACATTCTTTGCACTTGTAAACTTTCATTGTAGAATTGATAAAATTTCTATTACAATAGGGACAAACAATGAAACTGGAATTCTTTACTCTAGAATATCTAATCTCTTTTGTAATAAGATTATAGGAAGATTTTAAACACGATTTAAATTTTTGGAAATAATAAAGTCCATTATATTCGGGATGAAAAATCCAATCTTTTCTATCAATTTTGTTAGCATTCAAAAACCATTTAAATATTTTACATAAATCTTCGTATTCAAGTTGCATCAATTCTAAAAGCACATCATCACCTGTGCTCCAATTAATCCCTTCAATGACTAAATACTCCCGAATCCACTTTGAAATGTCCTTTTTAAAAGTTTCTTCACCTCTATATTTCTGAGAAAAATTCATTTGTACATATATAGATTTGCACCAATCTCTCACGTAATCCGGATCAAACTTTTCAATCTGTATCATTTATTTTCCTCCAATTTTACTATAATTTGATTGCTAAAAATTTCAGTTAAGAATAAATAATATAAACTTTGACAAATTTCGAAGAGTAAGTACTTATATTTCAAATCTAAATTTTCCTTTCTAAACATTTTGTAAGAAGAATTTTAGTTAATACTAGATAGTTATTCAAGACTTATTTGCGCACAATTTCCCTAGATAGGGCAGTAACTTAGTAAGTCATGATTACACTTCCAAATCATAGCCTTTAACTATCTATCATTTTATCTATTATTTTCACCAAGTATCAACTAAAACTAATAATTCTGTCAGCTTTACAAATATGAATTCTCCCTACTTGAAAAGCTCCTTTAAGAGAAAAGGAGCTATCTTGTATTTTATTGGTGTACAGCTTGGGCTGCTGTAATAAGAGTAAGTTTGAAGACGTCGTCTGAATTACATCCACGAGAAAGGTCATTAACTGGTTTGTTCAAACCTTGCAATACTGGACCAACCGCTGCAAAGCCACCGAGACGTTCTGCCATCTTGTAACCGATATTTCCTGCTTCAATACCTGGGAAGATAAAGACGTTTGCTTGACCAGCAACCTTGCTTCCTGGTGCTTTAAGAGCAGCTGTTTCAGGAACGAAGGCAGCATCAAATTGCAATTCCCCATCAATTTCAAGGTCAGGACGAAGATCATGAGCAATCTTAGTTGCTTCAACAACTTTATCTACGCTTTCACCAAAACCAGAACCTTTAGTTGAATAGCTTAGCATCGCAATTTTTGGTTCGATACCGAACATCTTAGCTGTGATAGCAGAGTTAATTGCAATCTCTGCCAATGCTTCAGCATCAGGATTGATATTGATGGCACAGTCACCAAATAGGTAACGCTCAGCGCCACGAACCATAAGGAAGGCACCTGAAGTACGACTAACATTTGGACGTGTTTTAATGATTTGAAGGGCTGGGCGAACAGTTGCCGCAGTAGAATGAATAGCTCCTGAAACCATTCCATCTACCAAGCCCATGTATACCAACATAACACCAAAATAGTTCACGTCTTTAACCAAGATTTCACGAGCTTCTTCTTCAGTCATTTTTCCTTTACGACGTTCTACAAGTGATGCTACCATGTCTTCAAATTGAGGATAATGTGCAGGATCAATCACTTCATAACCATCCATAATTCCTTCGATTTCAAGATAGATTTTAATTTTATCAGGATTTCCAAGTAGGACAGGAATAACTTCTGTTTCTTTTACGATTCGTTTTGTTGCTTGAAGAATACGTGGTTCTTCACCTTCTGGCAAGACAATACGTGCATTTTTACCAATTAGGTTGGCTTTTAAACTTTCAAAAACTTCCATGAGTTTTTACTCCTTTTAAGATAAATTATTATTTGATAACTGAGTAATAAGGGTGTTGAAATCATCCGGCAGTGGACTTTCCATCTCCAACTGCTCTTCAAGAAAAGGATGATAAAACGATAAGTAATGGCAATGCAGAGCTTGACGCTCTATGCCATGTTCAAGACTACCACCATAGAGGTCATCGCCAAGCAAAGGGAAACCGATATGGGAGAAATGAACACGAATCTGGTGTGTCCTTCCCGTATGTAGTCGAATATCAACTAGATGAATATTGCCATAAGACTGCACTATGCGATAAGAAGTATGGGCATATTTACCACCTTTTGCCACTCGTCTAGTAATGATTGAATCTTCGTCACGGGCAATCGGTGCAATAATCTCACCTTGAGGTTCCAGAAAACCATCTCCTTTAACCAGAGCAAAATAGCGCTTTTCAATGGCTTTCTTTTGCAACTGTTTGTCTAGTCTAGCATGAGCATAACCATGTTTAGCAAAAAGCATTAAGCCCGAAGTGTCCCGATCTAGTCTGGTTACAATGTGGACTTGTTGATTTTCATAGTTCTGTTTCACATAGTAGCCCTTGATAAAGTTAGCTATGGTATTGGAATGATTGACACTAGGAATCGAGGCCACACCAAAGGGTTTGTTTAGAATTAAGAAATGATCATCCTCAAACAGAATATCCAGTGGATAATCTATTGCTTCCAGTGTCTCGAAACCTTCCTCAGGAGGAATGTCGATGACAACCACATCTCCTATATCCAAGAGATAGGTTGCATTTTGTGGATGACCGTTTACGCGAATATCTCCACCTCGAAACTTGATTTTGGCTAGCAAACCTTTAGAGACTTCATGCTTTTTTAAAAAGGTCTTTACCTTGACGTGTTCGTCAGCAATGAACTCAAATCTCATTCATCCACCTCACCAATAAAGGCATCCTTGACACGATTCCAAAAACTGGTATGACTTGGAGTTGCGACAAAGTGGATCTTGTGGTGGTCAATCTGGTACTCTATTCGCTCAATATTACGGAAGGAATAAACACTATTGTCAACTGAAATGGTATGATAGTCATTGCGAGTCGGTATCAACTCGATCTTATCCTTCTTAGGTACAATGATTGACGAACCAAGGGTTCGGTAAACACGATTGTTCAAACTGGCAATCTCCGTTAATTGCAGAGCTTCGATAGTGTGATGCAATACAGCCCCACCGAGAGATTTATTATAGGCGGTACTACCAGTTGGTGTCGAGACGGTCAAACCATCCCCCCGAAAGCGTTCAAACGGTACATGATTGATAACAACATCCGCTACCATGGTTCTGTCAGTTCTCCGAATGCTTGCTTCGTTCAAGGCACGGAAAATTTTCACTTCACCATTTTCCAGAAAAATCTTTACATTTAAAAGCGGGTATGATACTCGAGCTCCACTGTCTAAGAGCAAATTAGTAACCAGTTGATCCAGTTCGAAATCACGATAGTCCGTATAAAAGCCCAAGTGTCCCGTATGAACACCCACAAAGCGAACCTTATCCAGCTGGTCCTCATACTTATGAAAAGCAGACAAGAGCATGCCATCTCCACCAATGGAAATCACAATATCTGGATTTTTGTCGTTTAATATAAAGTTATTTTTCCTGAGTCGATCTTTTAACTCATATAGGACTCTTTGACTTTGAGGTTTGCGGTTAGCGATTAGATCAATTCGTTTACCTGTATTCTTCATCGGTATCGTCACTGTTTCCTACCCCGTCATTTAACTTTCTATGTAAGGGATCAAAGAGAGCTTGTGCTTCTTGAATATCATCACGAATCTTGCTCATTTCTTCGTCTAACTGGTGAGAAATCCTCGCTGTAATGGCAAGTCGCTCCTTGATTTCCTCTGGGAAATCTCCCTGATATTTATAGTTGAGCGAATGTTCGATCGTTGCCCAAAAATTCATAGCCAAAGTTCGAATCTGAATCTCAACTAAAATCGTTTTTGCACCCTTAATCGTGTCAACAGTGTACTCGATAATCAAGTGATATGAGCGATAGCCCGAAGCCTTACGATGCTTAATATAGTCTCGTTCTTGAACGACTCTCATATCCTGTCTTCTATGAAGGATAGAGACAACTTCTTGCACGTCATCTACAAACTGAACCATAACGCGCAAACCTGCGATATCCTGCAAGTCTTGCTCAAGTGTATCATAGCCGATTCCACGACGGACCATTTTTTCCTTGATACTTTCTATCGGTTTAACGCGACCAGTTACAAACTCGATTGGAGAATGTTTATTTTGCTTACGGTATTGTTTGCGAATACCACGAAGTTTAATCTTCAACTCTCCAACAGCCTGAATGTAAGGATCTAAAAACTCTTCCCATTCTGTAATCATATATTTTTTGTGTCCAATTCTCTATACACTTTAGATTTATCTAGTCTTTGATTTTATAGAAAAAATCATATACAATAAATACAATGCTTATTATACCATATAATCGCTTTCATAGATAAGGAAAAGGTTAAAAAAATGAAACATTTGGAAATTGAAATGAAAACCCTTCTGACCAAGGAAGAGTATCTCCGATTACAAGCAAATTTTTCGGAAATTTTACCGATAACACAGAAAAACTATTACCTAGACACGCCAGATTTTTATCTTCGCCAGCATAAAATCGCCATGCGCATTCGTACTTTTGAGGATAGTGCTGAATTGACTATTAAAATCCCACAAACCGTAGGAAATATGGAATATAATCAAGCTTTAAGCTTAGAAGAAGCCACCAAATGCCTTGAATCAGGAAAACTCCCTCAAGGAATGATTCTTGAGGAACTCCTCTCCCGCGGGATTTCACCAAGAGATTGGACTGTTTTAGGATGCTTAACGACTATTCGTTACGAAAAGGCGACACCTATTGGTCTTATGGCACTTGATCAAAGCCACTACTTCGATATTGTTGACTACGAACTGGAGTTAGAAGTGGAAAATGGTGACCAAGGAAAGCTTGATTTTAAGGACTTTTTAGAGGCAAATGGCATCGATTACCAAAAAGCACCCTCAAAATTAGTTCGTTTTATAGAAAATATGAAAAAATACTGAAATTCTCTTCTTTTTTTGATAGAATAGAAGGGATAAAAAATAATAGAATCTGTGTCGCAAATACTTTCTTCAAATAAGCTTTTCTCAGACTAAGAAACAAGGATTTTTAAGAAAAATAGTTTACTACACAGCTTCACATAGTTTATAGAGGACGGTTTATCAATGTCAGATACAAAAAACATGAAGCTTTTCGCTCTCAATTCCAATCAGGAAATTGCTCAAAAAATTGCTGATGCTGCTGGTGTTCCACTTGGAAAGTTGTCTTCCCGTCAATTTTCAGACGGTGAAATCCAAGTCAACATCGAAGAAAGTGTCCGTGGTTATGACGTCTATATCATCCAATCAACCAGCTACCCTGTCAACAATCACTTGATGGAACTCTTGATTATGGTTGATGCCTGTGTTCGCGCTAGTGCAAATACGATTAACGTTGTCCTTCCTTACTTTGGCTACGCGCGTCAAGACCGTATCGCTTCTTCTCGCGAACCACTTACTGCCAAGCTTGTTGCAAATATGTTGGTCAAAGCTGGAGTTAGTCGCGTATTGACTCTAGACCTCCATGCCGTTCAGGTTCAAGGTTTCTTTGACATTCCAGTTGATAACCTCTACACAATTCCACTTTTTGCAAAACACTATTGTGATAAAGGACTCGTTGGTTCAGATGTGGTTGTCGTTAGTCCTAAAAACTCTGGTGTAAAACGTGCTCGTAGCCTTGCTGAATATCTTGATGCTCCAATTGCGATTATCGACTATGCGCAAGATGATTCTGAACGCAACCAAGGCTATATCATTGGTGATGTTGAAGGTAAAAAAGCAATCTTAATCGATGATATTCTTAACACTGGACGTACTTTCTCTGAAGCAGCTAAAATCGTGGAACGCGAAGGCGCAACTGAAATCTATGCTGTTTCAAGTCACGGACTTTTTGTTGAAGGTGCTGCAGAATTGTTAGATGCAGCAAATATCAAGGAAATCTTGGTAACAGACTCTGTTGCAACTAAAGGGAAAACACCTAAAAACGTACAATACATCACTGCTAGCGAATTGATTGGTGATGCTATGGTTCGTATTCACGAAAGAAAACCAGTTAGTCCACTATTTAAATAGAAATAAGGTGAGCTTTTGATTTATTTGGATAATGCTGCTACGACTCCTATGTCAGCAGTTGCTATCTCAGCAATGACTCAAGTCATGCAGGAAACCTATGGAAATCCTTCTAGTATTCATAGTCATGGTCGCCAAGCGGGAAAATTATTGCGTGAAGCGCGCCAAGACTTGGCATCTTTACTAGGAACTAAACCCCAACATCTTTTCTTCACTGCGGGCGGGACTGAAAGTAACAACACTGCTATTATCGGTCACTGTCTCCGTCACCAAAATTTGGGCAAACACATCATTACCACTGCTATTGAGCATCATTCTGTCCTTGAGCCCATTGAATACTTGGTGGAGAATTTTGGTTTTGAAGTAACAATTTTACAACCCATAAATCAAGAAATCTCTGCTCAACAAGTTCAAGAAGCTCTTCGTGATGATACTATCCTTGTCTCAACTATGTATGCCAACAATGAAACGGGTACTCTTTTACCAATTTCAGAAATTGGAGAACTTCTGAAACAGCATCAGGCAGCTTACCATGTGGATGCAGTCCAAGCAGTTGGAAAAGTTCCGATTTTACCTGAGATTTTGGGAATTGATTTCCTAAGCGCTTCTGCCCATAAGTTTCATGGCCCTAAAGGCATTGGTTTTCTTTACTCTGCTACTATGGACTTTGATTCCTACCTTCATGGTGGAGATCAGGAACAAAAGAAAAGAGCAGGAACTGAAAATCTTCCTGCAATAGTTGGAATGGTAGCAGCACTCAAAGAGGCACTTGAAAAACAGGAGCAGCATTTCAAAGAGGTGGAAGAACTCAAAGATGTATTTCTACATGAAATGACTGGGGCTGACTATTATCTTAACCAAGGAAAGGACCAGTTGCCTTATGTCCTCAATATTGGATTTCCAGGTCAAAAAAATGATTTATTGCTTCTTCGACTAGATCTTGCTGGAATTTCAATATCGACTGGTTCAGCTTGTACTGCTGGTATTGTCCAAATTAGTCATGTCCTAGAAGCTTTCTATGGACCAGAATCCCATCGCTTACATGAATCTGTTCGCATCAGCATTTCCCCTCAAAATACTATTCAAGAAATGAAACAACTTGCAGAAACTCTAAAAGAAATTATCGGAGGTTAACTCAATGGCATTCGAACAAACAATTCGTCTCAAAAATTGCCGTTACGATTATACAATCAGTCCAACTGTCAAAAAATTTACTCTTAAAGATAACACTTTCTTTGAAACAAAGGTTGGTAATTACGAACTTACTCGTCTTCTCGAAAAGGTTCCTAATAGTGGTGAAGGTTTTCAACTTAAAATCGTTATCAATAAAGAGCTAAATGGTGCAAAAATCAATATTACCGACAAATTTGGTTTACGATTGGTAGATATCTTTAAATCTGAAGACCACCACATCCACCAAGAAAAGTTCTACTTCCTAATGGACAGCTTAGTAGAACGAGGCGTCTTTACAAAAAGCGAAAGATAGGATACAAATATGTTCCGTCTAGCTTATAAGGATACTTATCAAATTGACCGTGTCCTAAAATATGAAGATTACGAGTCACTCATGCTTTCGCTATCAGGATGTGTGACTCTGCCTGATACGACAGTCATTACTTCTCTCACCTATAATGATAAAGAAATCTATAAGGGACTTCTAGGAAATCTCTATCACTTTCTATCTCGAAATGATATAAGCAAGATAAACTAAGATTTTTCTTAGTTTTTTCTTGTTTTTGTTGATTTTTTCACAATCTTTCTATAAAATAGTAGTTAGAAAGGTTGTGATATTGTGAAAGAAAAACAGTCCACTATTCCTAAAGCAACAGCAAAGAGACTTTCTCTTTATTACCGTATCTTCAAAAGATTTAACGCCGAAAAGATTGAAAGAGCAAACTCAAAACAAATTGCCGAGGCGATTGGAATTGATTCTGCTACTGTTCGACGAGACTTCTCCTACTTTGGCGAACTTGGTCGTCGTGGTTTTGGCTATGATGTTAAAAAGCTAATGACCTTTTTTGCTGATCTTCTAAATGATAATTCGATTACAAATGTCATGCTTGTTGGTATTGGTAACATGGGACATGCCCTACTCCACTACCGCTTCCATGAACGCAATAAAATGAAAATCATTATGGCTTTTGATTTGGACAATCATCCTGAAGTTGGAACCCAAACTTCTGATGGTATTCCAATTTATGGAATTTCCCAAATCAAAGATAAAATAAAAAATGCAGATGTAAAAACTGCTATCCTAACTGTTCCTAGCGTCAAATCACAAGAAGTAGCTAATCTCCTTGTTGAAGCTGGTATCAAAGGGATTCTAAGCTTTTCACCTGTTCATCTTCAACTACCAAAAGATGTTGTTGTCCAGTATGTTGATTTAACGAGTGAATTGCAAACTCTCCTTTATTTCATGCGAAAAGAGGATTAGAAAGCGAAAGCATAATATATGAAAAAACCAGTTATTGGGATTACAGGAAACGAAAAAACTCATCCTGATGATGAGTTGATGATGAGTTATTGTATCAAGGTTTTTGTCGAAGGTGTCAAAGAAGCAGGTGGTATACCTCTTATTTTACCCATCGGTGATGAAGAGATGGCTCGTGCTTATGTTTCGATGGTAGATAAGCTCATCCTTACTGGTGGGCAAAATGTCGATCCTAAGTTTTATGATGAAGAAAAGACCATTGATAGTGATGACTACCACTTACAAAGAGATATCTTTGAGTTAGCTTTGATAAAAGAAGCTATCCAGCAAAATAAAGCCATTTTTTCTGTTTGTCGTGGGACTCAACTCTTTAATGTTGCTATGGGGGGTACCTTGTTTCAAGATATTGAAGACCACTGGCAAGACTCTACTGCCGAATACACCACTCAGCGCTTGGCAACAGAGCCAGATAACATTCTTAGAGAGATTTACGGGGAAATCTCCCATATCAATTCATTCCACCACCAGAGCATTAAGGACTTAGCTCCTAATCTCAAGGTTATCGCCTATGATCCAAAAGATAACATTATCGAGGCAGTAATGACAACTGATCAGATTCGCTTTCTCGGTGTTCAATGGCATCCTGAGAGTCTCTATGAAAATCGTCCCAAGGATAAGAAGCTCTTTGACTATGTCGTTAATAAATTGTAAGTGGCTGGTTCAAAAAGGTTTAAAAAAGAAAAAGGCATTATTTCAGGTGTTCAAAAAGCTCGAAATGATGCTTTTTATAATGAAAATATGCGCTTATACTCAATGAAAATCAAAGAGCAAACCAGAAAGCTAGCTGCAGGCTGTACTTGAGTACGGCAAGGTGAAGCTGACGTGGTTTGAAGAGATTTTCGATGAGTATTATTTTCCATAGAGATGTGTTTTGTATTAAATTCATTTATATGAGGTCTGTCTTCTCACGATAACTAAAATAATCGGAGTGTGAGACAATTAGATGGTCCAATAAGACCAAACCCATTAATTCACAGGCTTCTTTAACAAGCTTCGTAACATGGTCATCGTTTCTACTTGGCATGACAGCACCAGAAGGGTGATTGTGAACCAGTATCACAGATGTTGCCATATGCTTTAAAGCATAGTGGAGAATTTCCCGTGGTTCAGCAATACTTCTAGTAGCTGACCCGATAAAAATAGTTTGCTGATGAATGATTTGATTTTGAGTATTAAGATAGAGCGCCACCAGGTGCTCTTGTTTTTTATCTCCCAGCTCAGCTTGCATCTTTTTAGCCAACTTTTGACTACTGAGAATACTCTCTGCCTCAATGGTTTCTTGTTTATGAATACGATGGCCCAGTTCAATCATGGCTTGCAACTCAATAGCTTTCACTCTACCAATACCTGATAATCCCTGTAGTTCTTGTAGGGTCATTTTTTTCAAATCAGTTAAGCAACTTAATTGATTCAATACTTTTTGAGCGATTTCAAAAACAGTAGATTGACGAGTTCCTGTTCGTAACAAAATGGCTAGTAACTCCTGATTACTCAAACTCTCTACTCCTTCTGTTACCAACCGTTCTCTTGGCAAGAGCGAATCTTCTTGAAATGAAATACTATACATAAAAATCCTCCTCACTTTATTATTCGTGAGAAGGATGCTTAATTTGATAAAAACTAGTTATTTTTAGATTTTTTCAAGCGCTAGACGTAAATCTTCAATCAAATCATCAACATTTTCAAGACCAATTGATAGACGGATTTGATTTTTAGTTACCCCTGCTGCTTCTAGATCTGAATCAGACAACTGGGCATGAGTTGTAGTTGCTGGATGAACCACCAATGATTTTGCATCTGCCACATTGGCTAGGTTTGAAAAGATTTCCAAGTTGTCAATCACCTTACGTGCTTCTGCTTCTCCACCTTTAACATGGAAAGTAAAGATAGAACCTACACCTTTAGGTAGGTATTTTTCAGCCAAAGCATGATATGGACTATCTGATAGTTTTGGATAGTTAACTTTTTCAACCTTTGGATGGTTAACAAGGAAATCAACGATTTTTTCAGCATTTTGAACGTGGCGTTCAACACGTAGAGAAAGTGTTTCAAGACCTTGCAAGAGCAAGAATGAGTTAAATGGTGAAAGTGCAGCTCCCATATCGCGAAGCAATTGAACACGAGCAGAAACGATAAAAGCTGCAGCACCAACATCACGAGTATAGCTGATATTGTGGTAACTTGGATCTTCTTCGACTAATTGAGGGAATTTTCCTGAAGCAGCCCAGTCAAATTTACCGCTATCAACAATGACACCACCTATTGTTGTACCGTGTCCACCGATAAACTTAGTTGCTGAGTGAACCGCAATGTCAACACCATGAGAAAAGACATTGATAAGATAAGGCGTTGCAAAAGTATTGTCAGTAACCAATGGAATTTGATGTTTGTGAGCAATTTCAGCAATCTTTTCAATATCAGGAATGTTGATGACTGGATTTCCCAAGGTTTCAATCAAAACAAGTTTGGTATTATCTTTAATCGCTGCTTCTACTTCTTCTAGATTATCGATATCAACAAAAGATGTGGTGATTCCGTAACGAGGAAGGGTTTCTTTCAAAAGGTTAAAGGTCCCACCGTAGATAGTTGAAGCTGCAACAACATGATCTCCTGCATGAGCAAGTCCAAGGATAGTATAAGTAAGAGCTGCCATTCCAGAAGCTGTGGCGAGGGCTCCTACACCACCTTCAAGAGCAGCAATACGTTCTTCAAAGGCTGAAGTTGTTGGGTTAGTGATACGAGTATAGATATTACCAGCCTTCTGAAGTGCAAACAGTTCTGCACCTTCTTGTGTATCTTCAAATACAAAGGAAGTTGTTTGGTAAATTGGTACAGCACGAGATTTGGTAGTAGCATCTACCACTTGTCCTGCATGCAATTGCAGAGTTTCAAATTTAAATTCACGAGTCATAGTCAGACCTCCAAAGATTTCATTAGTTTCATTGTATCACCTATTTCACTAGGTTACAAATACAACTTTGTTATATCTTGGCATAAGCAATAGCTATGGCTATGCCTAATAGAGAAAAATAGCAATCTTTTATTAGAATTGTAGAACTTTTTTCAGATAGTTAAAAATGTTTGTTTTCACTTCTCCTATACTTTATACTAGATATAAAGGAGAATACTATGTCAGAAAATAAACATGAAATAGATACAAACTTTGCTGGTCGTTTAAATATCCTACGTGCTGGTGTTCTTGGAGCTAATGACGGGATTATTTCCATTGCAGGTGTTGTTATCGGGGTTGCCAGTGCAACCAGTAATATCTGGATAATCTTTCTTTCAGGTTTGGCTGCCATCTTAGCGGGTGCCTTCTCTATGGCTGGAGGTGAATATGTTTCAGTATCTACTCAAAAAGACACTGAGGAAGCCGCTGTAGCGCGTGAACAATTACTTTTGGATAAGGATCTCGAAGCTGCAAAAAAATCCCTCTATGCTGCTTATCTTCAAAATGGTGAGTGTGAAACTTCAGCTCAACTTTTAGTCAATAAAGCTTTTCTAAAAAATCCACTTAAAGCCTTAGTTGAAGAAAAATACGGAATCGAGTATGAAGAGTTTACAAATCCTTGGCATGCTGCTGCATCTAGCTTTATTGCCTTCGTACTTGGTAGCCTACCACCAATGCTTTCCATTACCATCTTTCCAAGTGACTATCGAATCCCTGCTACTGTTGTTATTGTAGCAATTTCTCTATTAGTTACCGGCTACACCAGTGCCAAACTCGGGAAAGCCCCAACCAAAACAGCTATGATTCGTAACCTTTGTATTGGTCTTTTAACCATGGGAGTGACCTATCTGTTTGGACAATTGTTTAGTATTTAAAAAAGAGAGTGGGACAGAAATCGGTAATTCGTTAGAATTCGATTTCGTCGTCCCACCTCCGCACAGTTGAGTAGGGCTGTATAAGCTGATGAAATCAGCGTAGTAGAGCCCACTCAACCACTGCGTCTTGCTCGACAATCCAAAGACAATTGAGAGGCTAGGACTTTTGTCCCAGCCTCTTTTGCTATTAAAATATAAACAGTTAATAAAATTTACCAAAACCAACCTTCGTCATCATTGATAGGCTGGGCATCTTTGATCTTGCGTGGGCCTGTTCCATACATTTCAGCTTCGATATCTTCTTTTGTTGGTAGGATCGAAGCTAGGATAATGTAGATAATAATTCCGAGTCCAAAGTTTGCGATTGTAAAGATTGCAAAAAGGAAACGAACTAGGGTTACATCAAGATTCCACTTATCAGATAGACCTGCAAGAACACCTGATATCATGCGATTTCTTCTCATTTTATAAAATTTTGTATTCATAATTTATTCCTCTTTCGGATTTCTTAATCTTAGTATAGCACTAAGCTAGATTTGCTACATCAGTCCTTAGGCCGATTTAACAAGAGGAGCTTTCCACGACAGAGACCACAACGATAACGCTTGGTATCAATTTTTCGCTTTCTTTGATAGATTTGGTGACAAGTCTGACAAGTATAGACTAAGCTTGGCTTTTGATTGGCACTTGATAAGGGAGGAACAAAGCGGAGACCATCGACCTCTTTTAGAAGTTGCTTAAAGGCTAAATCCTTATGCTGATAGCCTCTACCTTCAAAATAAAGGTGATAATGACAGAGTTCGTGACGGACAATTTTCCGAAAAACCTCTAAACCAAGTTCTTGATATACTTTAGGATTGAAATCCAAATGACCATCCTTAGGGAAAAATCGTCCACCTGTCGACCGTAGACGAGTATTCCATTGAGCTTTGTGTTTGAAAGGTTTTCCAAAATCTTCTATAGAAACCTGTTTAACGTAATCAGTTAGATTCATTAGGTGCAAGAAGCGACAGATTCACTTTTTCGCGGTCAGCATCTATTTTTTTAACCCAAACGGTTACCAAATCGCCGACCGATACTACTTGACTTGGATGTTTGATAAATTTCTTGCTCATGTGAGAGATATGAATCAGGCCATCCTCGTGAATACCAATGTCAACAAAGGCACCGAAGTCAACGACGTTACGAACAACGCCCTCAAGCTTCTGGCCAACTTTCAAGTCTTTGATATCCAAGACATCCTGACGAAGGACTGGAGCATCAAAAGAATCACGGAAATCACGTCCTGGTTTTAAAAGATCTGCAATAATATCTTTAAGAGTTTCTTGACCAAGCTCTAATTCTTGTGCCATTTCCTTGATTGAAATAGATTTGAGTTTGGCTTGCGCTTCTTCATTTAGCTCTTTAATGTCCAAACGTTTGAAGAGTTCCTTAACCGCTGCATAGTTTTCTGGGTGAACACCTGTATTGTCAAGGATATTGCTACTTTCAGGGATACGGAGGAAACCGGCAGCCTGTTCAAAGGCTTTAGCACCTAATCGAGGGACTTTCTTGATTTGGGCGCGTGAAGTGATTTTACCTTCTTCTTCACGATACTTGACGATATTTTCAGAGATTGTTTTGTTAAGCCCAGCTACGTGCGAAAGTAAGGCTGGACTAGCTGTATTGACATTGACACCGACTTGGTTCACTACTGTATCAACAACAAAGTCCAGACTTTCAGACAGTTTTTTCTGACTAACATCGTGCTGATATTGACCGACACCGATGGATTTGGGATCAATTTTAACCAATTCAGCAAGTGGGTCTTGCAAGCGACGAGCAATCGAAATAGCAGAACGTTTCTCAACGGTTAACTCAGGAAACTCTTGACGGGCAAGTTCACTAGCTGAATAGACAGATGCGCCACTTTCATTTACAATGACATAGCTGACGTCCGGAAAATCTTTAAGTACTTCAGCGACAAAGGCTTCACTTTCACGACTAGCAGTACCATTTCCGATAGCAATGATTTCAACACCATATTGGCCAATCAAATCAGCCAGATCTCTCTTTGCTTCTTCAATCTGACGAGCTGAAGCTGGTTTGACGGGATAAATGACTTGCGTTGTTAGCATCTTCCCAGTTGCATCAACGACTGCAAGCTTTGCACCTGTACGAAAGGCAGGGTCAAATCCAAGGACCACGCGCCCTTTAAGAGGAGCGACAAGGAGAAGATTTCGAAGGTTGTCTGAGAAGAGTTGGATAGCTCCTTCTTCTGCCTTCTCAGTTAATTCTGTTCGAATACGTCGCTCGATAGCTGGTAATACTTTTTTCTTAACAGATTGCTGAATAACTTCGTCAATATAAGCATTCTTAACTTTAAAACGAACATTAAAGAAAGAAAGAATACGATCAGTCGCATGCTCAAAACCAATTTTCAAAATGCCTAGCTTCTCACCACGATTAAGGGCAAGCGTACGGTAACCTTGCATGTTTGCAACTGTCTCTGAGAAATCGTAATAAATCTGAAAGACTTGTTTTTCATCAAGACTCTCATCTTTAACTTGAGAAGTAATCTTAGAGCGTCTAAGTACCTCTTGATATGTCATTGAACGTAAATGAACATCCTCGGATAGTGCTTCAACCAAGATGTCTACAGCCCCAGCCAAAGCTTCTTGAGGAGTTCCGAAACCTTCACAGACAAATGCTTCTGCTTCTTTTTCTAGGTTAGAAACATTTTGTAAAATTAAACGAGCAAGCGGAAAAAGTCCAGCCTCACGTGCAATCGTTGCCTTGGTGCGACGTTTCTCCTTATAGGGAAGATAGAGTTCTTCTACATCTGCGAGTTTTTCAGCTGATAGAATTGCTTCTTCTAACTCCTTAGTTAGCTTGCCTTGCTCTTTGATTTTTGCTAAGACGGCTTCCTTACGATCATTTAGAACGGTTAAACTCTTATCTAGGTCGATAATAGCCTTAATGGCTACCTCATCTAGACTTCCGGTCATATCTTTCCGATAACGAGCGATAAAGGGGATAGTTGCTCCTTCTGCTGTCAAAGATAAGACAGTATCAATCTGCTTTAAAGTTACACCCAAATCTTGGGAAATTTTTTCATATTTTTTATCCATGAAACTATTATACCATAAGGAAGAAAGCTTGTTTTCATTAATTTGTTGCTTTATTTCAACTTTATAAAGATAAAAGCCATGTTTATTTTAAAATCCAACTATTTCTTAGAAATAATAGTATAATAGTGTTAATTAAAAGAATCGAGGTATGCTTTATGGCTGTTAAATTTACAAAAACTGATGACTTAGATAAGATGTTCGAAGAATTCGCTAAACTCCCTGACTTGAAGCAAGTGACTTTCCCAGACGACAAAGAAAAGAAAGATAAGGCAGAAAAGAAAAAATAGATGACACTTTTTCAAAGTTTACCTTCTAGTGTGCTACAAGCTGGCGCCATTTTTCTTTCAATTATCATTGAAGCTTTACCCTTTGTCTTAATTGGTAGCATCATCTCTGGCGCCATTGAAGTCTATGTCACACCCGAGAAGGTTTATAAATTTCTCCCTAAAAATCGCTTGGGGAGAATCTTTTTTGGTAGCTTCATTGGTTTTCTCTTTCCATCTTGTGAGTGTGGGATTGTCCCTATCATCAACCGCTTTTTAGAAAAGAAGGTTCCGAGCTATACAGCTGTTCCCTTTCTAGTAACAGCTCCTATCATCAATCCTATCGTACTTTTTGCGACTTATTCAGCCTTTGGTAATTCAATTCAAATGGTTCTCCTAAGAGCTTTGGGCGCGATTCTTGTTGCTACTATATTAGGTATCTTTCTTGGTTTTGTATGGCAGGAACCTATCCAAAAAGAAAACAGATTGGCTTGCCATGAGCATGATTTTTCTCACTTGAGTAAAAGTCAAAAAATCCTTCAGGTCTTTATCCAAGCTATTAATGAATTCTTTGATATGGGGCGTTATTTGGTCTTTGGCTGTCTTTTTGCAAGTATAGTCCAAGTCTATGTTCCAACTCGGATTCTGACATCTATCAGCGCAACACCACTACTTGCGATTGTTCTTCTGATGGTCTTATCCTTCCTTCTATCACTCTGTAGTGAAGCGGATGCCTTTATTGGCTCTTCGCTTCTCTCTAGTTTTGGATTTGCTCCAGTGCTTGCCTTTCTGGTTATAGGTCCTATGCTTGATGTCAAGAACCTACTCATGATGAAGAATTATCTTAAAACGCGATTTATTTGGCAATTCATGACAATTGTAACTCTTGTTGTTCTTGTCTATTCTTATCTAGTCGGGGTGATGCTATGATTCGATTTTTTATCTTATTTGGCTATTTTATCTTAACCCTTTATCTGCACCTATCAGGTAAGCTCAATCAGTATATAAACCTCCACTACTCTTATTTGGCATATATCAGCATGGTTTTGTCATTGTTACTAGCCATCGTTCAAGCCTATATTTGCTTCAAGCGTTTGAAAGAACATAGTCACTTGGATAGTTTTTCAGCTAAGCTTGCTAGTTTTGTCCTCTTAAGTTTACCCTTGTTAGTTGGATTTACCTTTCCAACTGTCACTCTGGATTCACAAACAGTATCGGCAAAAGGATATTATTTCCCTTTGTCGGAAGGAACTGACAAGGCAATCCAAGCAAGTGAAGGAACGAGCAGTCAGTATCTTAAGCCGGATACCAGTCGCTTTTATTCACAAACTGCTCATGAAAATATTATTCGAAAGAGTGCTGATAAATACTTAGCTCAATCTAGTATAGTTATCAATGATGAAAATTACCTGGAGGTCATGGAAGCTATCTATGATTTTCCAAACGAATTTGAAGGCAAGGAAATCGAATTTATTGGCTTTATCTACAACGATCCAAATCATACCAATAGTCAATTTGTTTTTCGCTTTGGTATTATGCACTGTATCGCTGATTCAGGAGTTTTTGGCCTTTTGACCACTGGAAACACTAATCAGTACGAAAATAACACCTGGGTGAAAGTCAAAGGTAAGATTAGGAATGACTATCACAAAGAACTCAACCAAGTCCTCCCAACCCTTGAAGTCCAGTCCTTCATCAAAGTAGACAAACCCGAAAATACTTATGTTTACAAAGAATTTTAAAAAGTAGCCTGAGAGGGCTACTTTTTCTTGTTTAATAAGGTTTTAACTTCTCGTGCTCCGACCTGATCGCCTGCTTTTTCAAAAAGTTCGATAGCTTGTAAAAAATTCTCTTGCGATTTTTCTGAATTTTCAGCAGAATAAATCTCACCTAAACCTCTATAGGAACAGGCTTGAGCTATCAGATCATCTGTTTGTAATGCTTGCTTTAAGGACTGTTCCATATATATGATTGCTTTTGCTATTTCCACTAGTTTTAATCGTAAATAACCTTGCTCATAATTATTGACAGAAGATTTGAGTGTATCCTCTGAAAAAGATTTTTCAATGATTTCTCGCTCTTTATCGATATAGTTAAGAGCCGTTTGATAGTCATTCATTTCACGATAAACCATGGCTAACTGGTGATAGCCTATATGTTCATTTTCTTTATCTTGACTTGATATAGCTATTTCAAGATATTTTTGATAAATCAGCAAAGCTTCTTGATAGTCTTTTTCAAAGAGCTTGATATAACCCATCAAATTGAGAAGGCTATAATCCTTACAAGTTTCTAACGAGAAGGTTTCTGAGACTAATTTCTTGGCCTCATCAATCTTCCCTTCAAACAATAATTCCCAGGCTTGATTCATGCTTATTCTCCTCTAGCTTATGTTGTATAGAAATCAATCGACAAATCACTATCAGACTCGTATTTTTTCCAGGCTATACTGAAGCCATAATAGTCTTCAAATTCTGGATGCCAGTCATAATAAAGTGGGATACGGCTAAATTTTCTTGCAACTACTTCATCTTCAAATTCTGGGGACTCTCCTGCAGTAATTCCAAATTGAAGGCCATTCAATTCCCAGGTGTTTCCCCAAACATTTTCATCTGATAGAACGTCAATCCAACGAGAGGCATCAATATCAAAATCTGCACATAATTCAAGTTCTAACAATTTTCTGTAGTTTACCTTGGTGGGTTTAATGAAGAAGGCACCCTCTACCTGATACCTTTTATCTTTAACTTGAATTTGTGTGATTTTCATCGGAATTGGAATTCTATTTAACTCCAACCAAAAATAGCCTAGAGGAGTTTTGATTGCATGGTAAATTTGTTTAGACTCTATTTTTACTTTGTTCGAGCAAGCATTTAGAATTCTTCCATGCTCAAGTATATTTTTACAAACTATTTTTGAAGTCTCAGGATCAAAAATAGAATACCTACGAATGACACGTTTTAACTTTTCAACGGGAAAAGTGATATCCTTTGGTAGGGCATGATACTTCTGGACAACTAAAGCAGTTTTTTCAGTATTTTCCTTTCCTACTGGGACAATAACAGCATGTCCAATATGGATATTTGGGTCGTCACAGATATAAGTATAACCATTTCCACCTTCTTGAAACTCAACGACTACAATATTTAACTCCTGATCAGGATCGAAAAGTGGTTCAGCTTCTCCACTGGTCTGGCGCTCATAAAAAGTGAAACAATTTGGATTATCCTCTTCGCCAAAGACCATAAAACTACCACAATTTGGGCACTTCCACATATAAAAGGAAGCCTCCGAAATGTCTTCATAGGAAATTGTATCATTACCATCTTTTTTATTCATGATTTCTACTAATAACTCATCCGAATAAACCGAATAAGCATTTGGATCAGGGGCTTTGTAATCGTTCATTGCTTGACCACATCTACAAGTCCATTTTCCCATAATTAACCTCAGTCACAACTTAATTCTTCAAGGAAAAATTGATTAAGAGCTTTCCAGTCTTTCTTTTCCTCTGTAACACTTTGGACGTAGTCATCCAGCTCTTGGATATTTTTGATGATAAAGTCCTGAATTGGCTCTATCTGCTCAATTTCCATGCCTTCAGGTCCCTTTACCTTTATATCAAGCAAGCTAGACACATGGTCTTTCATTTCATCAGGGAGGAGTTCTTTGACCAAATCATCAAACAAAATCGGTGGAACAGAGTGATGTTTTTCAATCCAACGACAAGCTAAAATGGGACGAAGTGCATAGAAATACTTTTTAGGTTTGACCTTATCTCCTGAAAGATACTTATTCATTTGAGTTCTAGCAGTATTCAAGTAATGGTGGAGCATCTTTTTCTCGGAAAAATACTGACTGACAAGCGGACGGATACGGTTAATAAAATCTGCATCTTGCTGGTAAACGATTGGCGACTGTAACCACTCAAAGAGGGTTGGATTTGACTTATAAAGCAACTTTAAAGCCTTGTCCAAATCCCAGCCACTCACATCCCAAGTATCGTCAATTGGTAGTTCGATGACATCGCGATGATCGTTCAAGCTTAGATAAAAATCTTGCTTGTGCTTGTATACAAAACGTACATCAAAATCACTATCCGGAGACTCAAAACCCCAAGCGCGACTACCAGACTCAATTGCCCACAAAACAGTAACATCATAATCACGCTCAATTTCTGCTAGTTTTTCAGGTACCAAAACATTCATTTCTTCTTGTGTTTGCATGGTGATTCTCTTTCTATTTTCAAGCTACTTCTTCGGCGCGATTATTGATTAAGTCAATTGTTTGGACAATATTCCTCAATACTGGTATTTGATGTTGAAATAGTACTTGTACGGATCCATAAGATTTAAACGGTTCTTGTGTCAGGATCGACTTATCCATATAACCATTTTCAACGACATAATCGACAATCAATTTTACAAAGGAAATTTGCTTAGCATTAAGGCTTTCATCTGACAAGAACTTAGAAAACACTTGATTAGCGGCCTCTCTATTCAAACCAATAATCTCACGAACCAATCTAGGAATAGCCTTGTTCTCATAGTGCTGCTGATAGTCAGTTTTACTTCCTAATTTTTCCCATAATAGAGTTTCTAAAGCTAATAAATCTTGAGGAGTCAACTTCTTGTTATGATACAATTTAGAAATTGCTTCCTCATCCAAATGAGCTTTCAAATAATGTTCAACTTTTTCGTTATAGGATCGAAGATCATTTACCTGCAAATAAGGAGTGGTTTCATATACAGTAGAAAGAATTCGATCTTCAAAATTGACATAATATACTTTTCGGTTCGTTTTATCTAAGAATTGCAATAAATCCCTTAGAGAAAGGCGTATTTTTTCAAGTTCAGACAAGCTTACTTCCTCCCAAAATTCAGGTTCTTGAACTTTCCTGATAATTTCAGCCTGTGCAAAGACCTGAGGGATATTGCCAACAGAAGCAAGAGCCTGAGCAGTTTTCATAACTTGAGATATATGAGTCCTTGATGGCTTAGAGGTCAATTGTCCGACTTGAATTTCTAACATCCATAAATCAAAGCGTCTAGCCATTTCATTTTCATTATCTTCATTAAACATGAGAGGAGATATATGAGTATGAAGATTTTCACATGAAATCGTTGTAAGATTTTGCCAATTTTCTAATTTTTTATAGGTATAAACCATATCTAAGACCATACGAACCCTAAAATCTAACTCATTCAAGTCCTCTACATGTCTATGAAGTTCTGAGACCAGTTGCTGACGATACTCTCTTGCAAATGGATCCTCTTGATAGTGAAGGTCTTGCAGTTCACGAATCAAGTCCACCTTGATATTAAACAAACGCTGTGTCAAGGGAACAATATGACGTCCATTTCCTTCTCTCGGATCTGCTTTGAAGTATTCAAAGTTGTCACCATAATCAAATACCAAGAAGTTTTCCTTATCCTGATCAGGTCCAAACAAATCGTTACAGAGACGCGTTCCACGACCAATCATCTGCCAAAATTTTGTTTTTGAGCGAACTTTCTTGAAAAAGACTAAATTGACAACCTCTGGAACATCAATACCTGTATCCAACATGTCAACTGAAATTGCAATTTGAGGGTATTTATCTTTGATTTTAAAATCATCAATCAAGGTCTGATAATGTTTAATACTGTAATCAATCACCTGAGCATAGTCGCTCCCCTTTTCAGGATATCTTTTATTAAAAATCTCTCTAATAAATTCAGCATGATGATGATTCTTTGCAAAGATGATAGTTTTTCCAATCTCATCACCCGAAGCCGTCTGAATCCCTCTCGTCATTAGTTCATCTAGAACAATCTCTACTGTACCTTTATTAAAAATAAAGGAATTAAAAGCTCCCGCATCAATGTCTTTTTCTAGACTATCATCTTCAAATTGACTATCAAAATATTCTTTATCTTCTTGGGATAGATCATCGTAATGAAGCCCATCTGTAGGTAATTCTAACTTGGTTTCAATCGAATGATAGGATACCAAGTAGCCATCCTCAACAGCCTTTTCAAGATCATAAGCATAGGTAGGAACACCATTTTCCAAGTTAAAAAAACCATAAGTATTTTTATCAAGATCCTGACGAGGTGTGGCCGTTAAGCCTACGATTCTAGCATCAAAATAATCAAAAATGGCCTTGTATTTTTGATAAATAGAGCGATGGGACTCGTCAATAATGATAAGATCAAAATGACCAACAGTGAAAGGGCGTTGAATGACTTCTTCCTGATCACTAATAGCTCCAATCATGGTCGGATAAGTAGAAAACACCATACGACTTGATCGTGCCCCAGCTTTATCCTCTAAAAAGTTACAAACCGAAAGATCTGGAAGTAATTTCCTAAATGAATCATAGGCTTGTTTTACAAGAGATGTTCGGTCAGCTAGAAAGAGAATATTTTTGACCCAATTGTGACGTGATAGGATATCAACAAGAGAGACTGCTGTTCGAGTTTTCCCAGAACCAGTTGCCATTACCAAAAGAGCTTGTCTTCGATTGTTAGAAAAAGCCTCACAAACACTTGCAATCGCATGTTTCTGGTAATATCGTCCAGAGATATCGTCTCTGATTTTACTAGAAATATCCTCAAGTGGTTTTTGCAAATGTCGTCTGTCCATCAATAATTGCAATTCTTCTTGAGAATAGAATCCTGCAACCTGGCGACGATTTACACCATCAAGAATGTAGTGCTTGAGGCCATTTGTAATAAAACAAATCGGTTGGTAACCTATTTTTTCCTCTAGCGCTTTAGCATATTCCTTAACTTGTACTTCACCGACTTCTGGATTAACTGCAGCCTTTTTGGCTTCAATAATTGCTAAAATCTTTCCATTTTTACCATAAAGAACGTAATCACAATAACCTGTTCCTGAGCCGTGTTTCAGTCCATTAACAGCGACTTCAACTCGACAATTTTCTTCAAATTTCCAACCCGCTAATCGTAAATCAATGTCAATAAAAAGTTTTCTCGTCTCAGCCTCAGATAACTGATCGATATGAAAGGAAACCTCTTGCCGTTGAGCAGCAGTTTCACGTTTTTCTGTATAATTCTCTTGAACTTCCAAGGACTGTACAGCCATTTGTTCATGAAAGTCAGGCATAAGAGGTAAACTTTCTTGCAGTTCCACCATGGCTTGTGGTGTTTCTCTTTTCTTAACATTCTCTGAAATTGGCAATAACTTCTCGTCAAAAAAACGTTCCACAAACTCATTGCTGTAGCAGTAATCAATAAAGTTTACGAACTGGTACAAATGATGTAAGGCTAAAATCGCTTCACGTTCCTTGATCTCCCCACCATGAGCAGCATGATTGCCCCAGCGTATCAAGAGAACCATCTGACTATGAAGCTCTGGATCTACGATTTCTCTAAAGTCATCATCCCAAACTAATGAAGACAAGGTAGCACGATAAGGGGCTTCCAAATAAGAATCATGGCTATAAATCCAATGAACAGCCTGCTCCAAGGCACGACGCGCCATGAAAGCTGTCGCTACAGTGGATGTCCCAATCATATTCTCAGCTTCTATACAGGGCCTCGAAAAAGATTCATACTCCTCGTTATTTAAAAGAAAATCAAAATTTCCCATTTTTCTCTCACTTTGATTAAATAGATAGCTATATTATACTAGATTTCAAGCTATTTCTCCACAGTTTTATAACCATCTGACAAGCAAATTGTGATTTGTCAACCTGAGCCACAAAGTCTGCGAACTCGTTTTGGAGGGAAAGAGGGGGGAGGGGAATGGAAATATTTTTAATCATCGATAAGTTAAAATTTTTTTGACGTACGCCTCTTTGTTGATTCAATAGCATGGATCGTAAATTTTGAATTACATAATAAACATATATAGTATTCGTGATTTTATCATCTAATTTTGCGAAAGCAATAGCTTGATTACAAGACATTACTTTAGTATTGATTGACGATTTTAAACCCGCAGTATCATACATACCTAGCAATAAGCTCCCTTTTTCAATTATTTTTGCAGAACTACACTCAATTGCCTTTTCTGAAATTTTTTCAAAAGAATCTTCAATGTACTTATGTTCTAGTTCTCCTGATGTAATCCAAGGAATATTTCCTCTAAAAAATTCTTCTTCATTTCTTTTAGGAGTTCCACCGCTTTTCCATATTCCAAATTCCTTTAAAGCATGTTTATCCCAACCCATTTCATTCAAAACAGGATCCCCAAACATCTCGTTAAATCGGGATTTGCACCTAAGAGATGAATTTCTGATGGGAATGTTTAACATTACTTTGGTTGACCATAGCATAGGCTAAGGTTGTGTCAATTTTGCTGTGACCTAGAAGTTTTTGGACTTGTTCGATAGGCATTCCCTTATCAATTGCCTTTGTTGCTAGTGTTCTTCTAAATTTATGTGGGTGGACCTTTTGGATTCCAAGCTTTTGACCTAACTTTCTTAATCGAATCTCAACACCAGCTATTCCAAGTCTCTGGGCTTTTCCAAGCAAGGTAACAAAAAGAGCTGGATGATTATCTTCTCTGCTATTGATATAGTTCTTTAAATGGATTTTCGTCCGAGCATCAAAGTAAACAGGTCTCTCCTTTTTACCTTTCCCAAATACAACACATTCTCGATTTTCAAAGTCAATATCTGAGCGATTCAGCTGCACAAGTTCGCCCACGCGCATTCCTGTTGAAGCTAGTATATCGATCATTGCTAAATCCCTTAAGTTTTCACAATTGTCTCGCATGATTTCAAGATGTTCATCAGTATAAGTTTCTTTCACAGTTTGTTCGGTCTTAATCTTTTTTATCCGTCGAATAGGATTTTTGATGATATATTCCTCCTGCTCAAGCCAAGCAAAAAACGAAGACAGGATTCGTCGGATATTGTCCAAATTTGCTTTGCTGCAATCTTTTTCTGACTGATACTGTGCTAGATAACTTCTCAAATCATCTGTTGTCAGTTGTGTTACAGACTGCTTTATGCTTGTAAATAAGTTTTCTATGGTCCTTTGATAATAACGAATGGTTTTTGCACTACAACCCTCCACCTGTTTAGCAGTAATAAACAAGGCTAACAAGGAATTATTCGTATACTTCTGTTGATTTACACCACTCACTAAATGACGCTCTAAACTCTCCCGTAATGCTAGTAATTGTGCATTGTTTAAAAGGGGTAGCATTTCTTGAATGATGATTGTCACTTTTGTTTCCATATATTCTCACTTTCATTATTTTAATAAAAAGAGACAATATTAGTTTTCTGAATTACAGAATTCTAATACTGTCTGTTTATCTATTTTTTACTTTTAGGATTTAAATATCCAAGCTTAAATTTGGCCATTAGCTCTAAATGAATGTTCAGAGATCCATTTGGTGTAGCTAGATAACCTTTCATCTGTTAAGGATTCTACTGCGATAGTTACACACATATCGACCGCTTCTTCAACTGTTACAGAAAAAAGATAACCATTTAACTGTAGAAATTTCACCAAAACAAAGAAAGCAGTTCGTTTATTAGCGTTGGCAAAAACATGCTTCTTGATCAATTGGACAAATAGTATCGTTGCCTTATCAAAAATTGTTGGATAAAGAGGTTTACCGAAGACAAATTGTTCTGGTAAATTGACAATCATATTTAAGGCAGAAGGACTAACCGTTTGAATTTTTTCATTAGGTGAATACCGTTGAATTGCTAAAGCATTGATTTTTTCAATTTGCCTTTCTGTTAGATAGACTGTCATTTTTCCACCAAAGCTTTGAAAACATCATCGTATTCGTCAAAAATTTTGTCCAAATTTAAGTCAAAGGCATCATCAGATACATAAGAAATCTGATGTCCAGACTCTTCGGGAGTAAAGATAATTTCACCACTTGGTAACAATTTCGCTTCGTATTTAACACCACTTGGAATATTGAATTCGCTTGGAATGGTGATGGTGATTGAATTTCCTTGTTTTCTTGTTTTTACTACCATCTGATTTCCTCCTTTGAAGTATTATAACAAATAATTACCGTAATTACAATGACAGAATATCAGCCAAAATACTCTTGCATGAGAGATTTTTTCAAGGTTTCCAGTTCTTCTAGTGATTTTTGAATTGCCAATTGTGATTTGTCTACCTGAGCCACAAAGTCTGCGAACTCGTTTTGGAGGGAAAGAGGGGGGAGGGGGAGGGTTAATTCTTCAATCTGATTTTTTGTTATCGCTTGACGAGTAGCACCTGAACTTTCTCCTATTTTCTGTAGCAAACTCTTAAACTCGGAAGTTATTAGAAGTTGATTTAAAAATATTGGTGATAATAAGTGCTTTTTACAACGAATTATAGAAACGTGCTGATTAACTCTCGCAGGCAAAATAATTTGTGGAACAATACAACAACGAGATACAGATGCACCTGTAATATTCAGCAAAACATCGTCAGATTCAACAATTACATTATTTAATTTTTCAGCCTGAACATTAGTTAAATAAGCTAAATCTTTGAAAATAAACTTACCATCATATACATTCATACTTCTAATGAGCGCTATCCCTTCGTTGACATAACTTTCTCTTCCTCCTCTAGGTGTAGCCCCTGAACCAATTTTTAATGCTAATTTTGATAATCTATGCTTTTCCCAACCCATTTCATTCAAAACAGGATCTCCAAACATCTCGTTAAATCGGGATTTTACAAGGTTTGAGAGTAATTTAGATTGATGTCTTCTTTTTAAAATCTGATTATCTAAATTCTCTAAATTTTGTATAATCTTTTCTTGAACATCAATATTTTCATGGAACGTAACTTCAAACTCCGAAAATTGAGTTTTATTGATTATTGGGACAACGGGGGCATTGGAAATAAAATCTAATTTAGGTTTATTATATAGCAATAAATATGCTAAATATTTAGATAAAATTAATTCATTTGGAACAATTGCATTAATTTGTTGATTAAATGATAGTTCAGATTCAGAAATCATAACTTTACCAATTATACCTATACAAGTTACTAATACCGAATTTTTGGGGACGATTCTGGCACTGTTTCGTGCATTCTCAGATATATAATTTTTATTCCCTTTTGATGTCGAAATTTCATCAGTAGTTTTAAAATCATCTGGTTTTATAAAAGGGATATCATTGCTATTATAAAATTCCGATAGTTTTTTACTAGGTGTATTTCCTGTAATAATTTTTCCAAGATCACCCAACTTCACTTTCTTCACGCAACCACCTCCTCGAAATATCGGGATTTTACAAGGTTTGAGAGTTCTATGAGTTGCTGATTACGTAGAGTAATTATTTGATTTATTTTAGTTAAATTATTACAAATTTCTTGCTGAATACTATTTTCAACAATAGGGACCTCTATATTTTTTAAGTACGTTAAATTAATGTTATTCTGAGCCACTCCTCTACTATCGTTTCTTACTCTATTTTTAATAGAAAGAAGGAAAAAATAAAGATATTCTTTTAATACTTTTTCAGACTTTAAATGTAAACCTGCTATAGCCTGATTTGTTGCAGCATCAATATCTAATATAGCTACTTCACCAATAGTAGCAAAAATAGTATACAATATCGTACCTCTTGAAAATAATTTTGCAGAGGAAAACCGCAACCCTAAATCTGTAATATGTTCTTCAACTTTAGAGATGTATTTTGAGTTTATATCTTTTATTTTTACCCAAGGTATATTACCTTGAACCCAAAATTCTTGCTTATTTCTTGAAGGAGTACCTCCTGCTTGTATCTCACAAATTTCACCTAGTTTCACTTTCTTCATGCAACCACCTCCTCGAAATATCGGGATTTGACGAGCAAGTTCAATTCATTTAACTGAAAATTTCGTTTGGCAATAACTCTCTTGATTATATTAAGGGTATTAACAATATTATCTTGAGATTCAGGATATAACAATTCTAACTGTAGATTTAATAATATGTTCTTGTTCAAATGAGGAATTGTAGCCCCTGTTGCACGATCTCGTAAATACTGTGACTTACTTTCTAAAAATAGAGCCAAATAATCAGATAAAATCTTATCTTTGTAATATTCATTCTGTTTTAGGACTGTGATAGTACTGCCAATAGCACCTGACAGTCCATATCCAATTGTTCCTGCATTAGCGCCATCCCATGCTATCAAAATATCTTCAGGGAGGACTTCAGTTATATTTAAACTATCAGTAAATTTTAAATTATCGTCATTTCTCAAATCATCGATTTGAATATAACGTTTACTTTGACTGGTTTGTAAAGTATGAATATCAGCTTTTTTACCTTTTTTTAGAGAAATCACTTCCCCCAACTTCACTTTTTTCATACGTGCATCTCCCTACTTTAGTAATTCTTCTAACTCTGCTAAGCCAGCTTGAATTTCTTTTTCTAGATCATTGATTTTCTTTAAGATGACTTCTGTTGGTTCATACTCAACTTTTTCATACTCGATTTCTTTGTATTTATTGATGGACAAATCAAAATCATTCTCCTTAATCTCATCAACTGGAACAAAGAAGGACTGGTCTGTTCTCTTGCGATCTGCTTCTTTCTCTAAATGATGGAATCGTTGAATAATATCTGGAATATCATTGTCGCTGATAGGTTGTCGTTTATCATCCAAGCTCAGACCGTCTGCTTTCATATCATAAAACCAAACCTTATCCGTTCCACCATTTCCAGTCTTAGTGAAGATAAGGATAGCGGTTGAAACTCCAGCATAAGGCTTGAAAACACCACTCGGCATCGAAATAACTGCATCTAGTTTGTGATGCTCAACAATTTCTTGACGAATCCCTTTATGAGCTTTAGAGGAACCAAATAGAACACCGTCCGGTACAATAACAGCTGCACGTCCACCTGGCTTCAGAGTGCGTAAGAAAAGGGCAAGGAAAAGCAACTCTGTCTTTTTAGTCTTAATCGTAGCCAGCAAATCACCAGAGGTTGAATCATAATCAAGAGATCCTTTGAAAGGTGGATTGGCTAAAACTAGAGTATATTTATCAGCTTCTTCGTTATCTTGAGAGAGAGAATCTAGATAGCTAATTTGGGGATTTTCAACGCCATGAAGCATCATATTCATAGCCCCAAGTCTCAACATAGTGGTATCTGTATCATTTCCATGAAACATAGTATTGTGGAAATGCTTTACACTGTCAATATTTGTTTGCCACTCTTCTTTTCTTCGGTCTAAATAGCGACTTGCAGAAACTAAAAATCCTGCAGAGCCCATGGCAGGATCTGAAATAATATCCTTAATTGTCGGTTGCATGAGTTCAACCATCATATCAATGATATGACGAGGCGTACGAAATTGACCATTTGCCCCTGCCTGTGATAATTTTGACAATAGATACTCGTAAATGTCACCAATATCTTTTATATCCGTAGGTAACTCATCCAGAGCAGCTATCGCTTTTTGTAAGGTAGCAGGTTTATTGATTTGAAAAATTGCATCCCTCATATAACGTGAAAAAGCTGTATCGTCAGTATCCCCCTTCAGATTCTTAATAAATGGAAAAATCTCTTGTGACATCAGGCGATAAACTTCTTGCGCATCTCCTAAGTTCTTAAATGTTGACCAACGATATTCTGGTTTATCTTTTGGGAAAATTCCCTCATAGGGAATACCTAGAAATTCAGCATCATTTTCTCGTCCAAGTTCAACTCTGTCCAAATCCTTCATAAATAAAAGATAAGTCAATTGCTCAATGTTAGTCAAAGGATTCGCATTTCCTTCAGTCCATAACATTTCCCACAATTGATCAATCTTATTCTTTAATTCACCTGTAATCATATTTTACCTCTCAAAATGTTTCAATTTTAAAAAACTGTCATTTAAAATCCTAAAACTTCTTATACCCCATTTTATCAGAATCCTAGGACATTATCAAAAAATTATTATAGTATCTACAGAAAAAAGCCTCTTGGAGGCTTTTTGTCATTTCACGATATCTTTATACATATCTGGTCTTCTATCTCTAAACAAGCCCCAGTTTAGGCGTTCATTAGCTCCCTTATCAAGGTCATAAGTGGTTAAGAGGATTGCTTCATCTTGTCGTTCGGCTTGACTTAAAATAGCTCCTGTTTCATCGGTCATAAAGGATGAACCGTAGAAGTTTAGACTGGAAGTTTGCCCCCCATTTTCTTCACAAGGAGTAACTTCTTCCAAACCATAACGATTGGCTGCGATAACTGGCACAATATTTGCTGCTGCGTGTCCTTGCATGGTACGTTGCCAATGACCACAACTATCTGTATCCAAAATAGGCTCTGATCCAATAGCTGTTGGATAAAAGAGCAATTCTGCGCCATTTAGTGCAAGGCAACGAGCTGTTTCTGGGAACCACTGATCCCAACAGATCCCGATACCAATCTTGGCATAGCGAGTGTCCCAGACCTTGAAACCAGTATTTCCAGGAGTAAAGAAGAATTTCTCCTGATAATAATGATCGTCTGGTATATGAGTCTTCCGATAAACTCCTAATTCTTCTCCATCTGCATCAATGACAGCAATAGAATTGTATAAGACATTACCGTCTTTTTCATAGAAACTGATTGGTAAAACGACCTTTAGCTCCTTGGCAATTCCTTTAAAATGCTGAATAGCCGTATTTTCTGATACCGACTGGGCATACCGGTAGTAGTCATACTGACGCTCCTGACAGAAATAGGGACGTTCAAATAATTCTGGTAAAAGAATGATCTGGGCTCCTTGCTCAGCAGCTTGTCGAACTAAACGTTCAGCTGTTTGGATATTGGTTTCCACATCCTTAGCGCATTGCATCTGAATGGCTGCAACCGTTACATTTCTCATCTTTTTCTCCTATTCTGGAATTTGTTGGGTAATGCAGTGGATATTTCCACCACCTAATAGAATATCTCTTGCAGGAATTCCGACAATTTCACGGTCTGGGAAACACTGGCTGAGAACATCCAAGGCCACTTGATCGTTTACATCCTGAAATTGTGGCACCAAGACAGATTTATTGGCGATATAAAAATTCACATAGGAAGCTGCTAGTCTTTCACCCGCATAACGCTCCTCTTCGCCTTCTTCATAAGTATATCCAGGCAAATCCTCCTCAGTAACTACTTGATGAATAGCTGGGATTGGGAGTTTATGAATAGTGAAACTCCGGCCTTTTGCATCGGTTTCCTTCTCTAAAAGAGCTAGATCTGCCGCAGACATGGCATACTGGGGATCACTTTCGTCGTCCGTCCAAGCTAAAACAAGTTCTGCAGGACCAACAAAGGCAGCAACATTGTCGACGTGTTCATTTGTCTCGTCTTGATAAATGCCGTAAGGCAACCAAATGACTTTTTCGGCACCAAGGCTCTCTAGTAAGGACTTTTCAATCTCCTCTTTAGTCAGGAGAGGATTACGACCAGGACTGAGCAAGCAACTTTCGGTCACAAGTATGGTTCCTTGACCGTCACTGTGTATAGCTCCGCCTTCCAGTACAAATGGTTTAGCATCGTAAACAGGTATCTCTAAAACTTCTGCAAAGCGACTGGCTACTTGGTCATCTGCTTCATAGTCTTGGTAGAGACCATCAACAGCACCACCCCATGCATTGAAAGACCAATCTACCGCCAACTTTTCCCTTTGATCATTGAGGAGAATGGTCGGACCTGTATCACGAGCCCAGGCATCATTTGTTGCGACATCTAGATAAACAACCTTGTCTCCAAGATAGGATTGCGCTTCAGATAGATAGTCCTCCTCAACCAAAAGGTAAACTGTTTCCCCTTCTGATATGGTCTCGATGATCTGAGTAAATGCTTTTTTTGCAGCTTTTCCTTGAAAAGGCCAAGACCCTGGTCGAGTAGGCCATATCATGAGAGTCCCATGATGGGGTTCATACTCTGCAGGTATACGATAGCCTAATTTCTTTGGACTGTCCATCATGATAATCTCTCCTTAAAGTCTTGGTAGTCAAATGCTTTGACTAGACTGCACTCACCCTCTTTATCCATGAGATACAAACTTGGAAGTCCAATCCCGTTAAAGGTATTATTTTTGACAAATGAGTAAATAGCCATGTCTTCAAAATAGAGGCGATCGCCGATTTCAATCGGTTTTTCAAAGCTGTAATCCCCAATGATATCCCCTGTCAGGCAAGTATTTGAAGATAGTCTATAAGTATAAGGTTTTTCGTGCGCTTCAAATCCATTTCTTAATGGTGGGCGATAAGGCATCTCAAGAACATCTGGCATATGGCAGCTTGCTGAAGCATCTAACACTAAGGTCTCAATCCCGTTTTCAACAATATCCAAGACTTCTGTCGCTAGATAGCCCGCATTAAGGGCAATGGCTTCTCCTGGTTCGATATAGACGTCAAGGTTATAGGTTTCTCGAATTCGCTTAATCTCAGAAATCAGCAAATCCACATCGTAGTCTTCTCTTGTGATGTGGTGTCCGCCGCCCATATTGAGCCATTTGACTTGATGCAAATAGACACCAAACTGGTCTTCTACTGCTTTCAAAGTCGTTTGTAAATCATCTGCCCCTTGCTCACAGAGGGTATGAAAATGAAGTCCGTCAACCAAATCCAATAAATCACTTGGTATCTTTTCCAAAGTTACTCCAAAACGAGAGCCAGGAGCACAAGGATCATAAAGCGCGTGGTCCCCCTGCGTTGAACATTGAGGATTGATGCGAAGACCGACACTGATACCAACTTCACGACAACGTTGACCATATTTTCGTAGTTGTCTCTCTGAGTTAAAAACAATATGATCAGATATTTGGAGCAACTCTTCCATGTCAGCTTCTTTAAAAGCAGGCGCAAATACATGGACTTCTCCTGGAAATTCTTCCCTAGCCAACTTCGCTTCATAGAGTCCACTAGCCGTTGTACCAGAGAGATACTGGCTAATTAGGGGATAGGTTTTATAGAGAGAATAAGCCTTTTGAGCTAGCAAAACCTTACAACCTGCCTTTTCCTGAACCTGTTGCAGAATGCTACAATTTTCTTCTAGTTTTGCTAAATCAATGACATAAGCTGGCGTTGATACTTGTTCTAACTTCATTAGTCCACCATTTGTGGATTTTCAACCACAACCCATGGCAAGCCGTATTTATTCAAAGCTTCCATGAATGGGTCTGGATCCAACTCTTCAAGGTTATAAACTCCAGGCTGTTTCCAAGTACCATCCATCACTAATTTTGTCCCAATCATAGCAGGAACACCTGTTGTGTAAGAAATTGCCTGTGAACCAACTTCTGCGTAGCACTCCTGATGGTCGCAAACATTGTAGATGTAGATAGTCTTTTCAACGCCATCTTTGACACCTGTAAAGATACAGCCGATATTGGTTTTTCCAACTGTACGTGGACCAAGGCTTGCAGGATCTGGAAGCAAGGCTTTCAAGAATTGGATTGGTACGATTTCTTGTCCGTTAAAATTAATAGCATCTGTACGAAGGAGACCAACGTTTTCCAAGCATTTCATGTGAGTTAGATAGGATTGACCAAAAGTCATAAAGAAGCGAATGCGTTTGACACCTGGAATATTCTTTGCTAATGATTCGATTTCTTCATGGTGGAGGAGATACATGTCTTTTTGACCAACTTGAGGGAAATCATACTCACGTTTGATAGACATAGCTTCAACTTCTACCCATTTTCCATCTTCCCAGTAAGAACCTGGTGCAGAAACCTCACGTAGATTGATTTCTGGGTTAAAGTTTGTCGCAAATGGATAACCGTGGTCCCCACCATTACAGTCTAAAATGTCGATATAGTGGATTTCATCAAAATAGTGCTTGAGGGCGTATGCTGAAAAGACGCTGGTTACTCCTGGGTCAAATCCAGAACCAAGAAGAGCTGTCAAGCCAGCTTCTTTGAATTTTTCTTGGTAAGCCCATTGCCATGAGTAGTCAAAATAAGCCGTAAATCCAAGCTCTTTGCAGCGTTTCTCATAAATCGCACGCCATTCAGGGTCTTCTGTGTCCTCAGCCTCATAGTTGGCTGTGTCGATATAGTGCACACCTGTAGCCAAACAAGCATCCATAATGGTCAAATCTTGGTATGGTAGAGCTACGTTCAAAACGACTTCTGGTTTGTAGCTTTCAATCAAGGCAATCACTTCTTCTACCTTGTCTGCATCAAGAGCAGCTGTTTCAATCTTTGTACTTGTTTTACCCTCTAATTTAGCCTTCAAGTCATCACATTTTGACTTTGTACGGCTAGCAATCATAATTTCTTTAAAAGTTTCGCTATCTTGGCAAATCTTTGAAATAGCAACTTGGGCAACGCCCCCACATCCAATAACTAATAAACGACTCATTTTTTTCCTTCCTCTTCTTCTAAAATGTCTTCTACATACTTAGGCAACATAAAAGCACCAATATGCAAGTTTGCAGTGTAGTATTCCGTGAAAAGCTGGCGTTTTTTCCAACCTTCCTTGTCAAAATCTTTGACAGGGTGGTATTTTTTCGATGCAAATCCAAACAACCAATAGCCCGCTGGACTGGTCGGAATATGGGCCTGATAGACCCGGCTGATTGGAAAGGCTTGATTGACCTTGCGGTGCATGCTGCGGCATGCTGACTCATCTTCGTCAAAGAAAGGACTACCATGCTGATAGATCATGATTCCGTCTTCTTTCAAGGCTCTATAGCTATTGCCGTAAAATTCCTTGGTAAAGAGCCCTTCCGTATGGCCAAATGGATCTGTCGCATCGTTAATGATAATGTCGTAATCATTTTCACAGTTTCTCAAAAATCTTAGTCCATTTTGGTAGTAGATGGTAACACGAGGATCATCTAGCCCCGCAGCAAAGTCTGGGAAATATTCTCGACAAACCTCAACCAGCATCTCATCTGGTTCCACGATATCGATTTGTTCCAATTCTGGATAGAGTGTTAATACTTGGGCAACACCACCGTCACCACCCCCTATTACCAAGACTTTCTTTGGATTAGGGTGCACAGCCATGGGAACGTGGACCGTCATTTCGTTGTAGACAAAATCATCTGCATCCGAGAACAAGACGTGCCCATTTAAAATCAAAATCTTTCCAAAAGCTGGAGTATCTAATACTTCAATATCCTGCCACTCACTTTTTCCAGCATAGAGTTGTTTGGCAGTTCTCAAGGACAATTTCACATCTGGAGTATGAACTTCAGAAAACCATAAATCCATTTAGTTCTCCTTTCTCTTAATGACATTGATGTGATTGACCTCTGGATCTTCCGTTCCTTGGAGGGAACAACCACGTTCTTTAGCAAATTGGATATAATCGACAAGACCTTGTGTAATGCGTTCACCGGGCGCTAGGATTGGAATTCCTGGAGGATAACACATGACGAATTCCCCGCAGACTTGCCCAACTGATTCGTCCAAGGTTAAGCTTCTTCTCTCTGAGTAGAAGGCTTCCTGAGGAGACAGCACCAACTCTGGTTGGATATATTCTCCAGCAATCAGGTCTTTTCCATCTCTAGAATAAAGTCTCTTGATATCAGCTAGAGCACCAACCAAGCGTTCAATGTCTTGGATACGGTCACCAATCGAAATGTAGGCCAAGATATTGCCAATATCACCAAACTCAATCTGAATGTCATATTCATCCCGTAAGAGATCATAAACTTCAATACCTGTTAGACCGATTCCCTGAGTGTAGACTGACAGCTTGGTCACGTCAAAATCACAAACGGTCACGCCATCTACTAACTCTTTTGAGTAGGCATAGTAGCCACCGATGGCATTGATTTCACGACGAGCGTACTCAGATAGCTCAATGACCTTCTCAAATGACTCTTTACCACGAAGGGCCAGATTGCGGCGTGAAATATCCAAACTAGACATTAACAAATAGGATGCTGATGTTGATTGGGTCAGGTTGATGATCTGACGAACGTACTCAGGATTCATCTGATCCCCAACTAAAAGAAGTGAACTTTGTGTCAAGCTACCACCAGATTTATGCATAGACACTGCTGACATATCTGCTCCTGCATCCATAGCAGATAGAGGAAGTTTATCTGTAAAGTGGAGATGAGCTCCGTGTGCCTCGTCTACTAAGACTTTCATTCCTGCAGCATGGGCCATCTCTGTTAGCCCCTTAAGATCTGAACAAATACCATAGTAGGTTGGATTGTTAATTAGGATAGCCTTGGCATCTGGATGGTCCTTAATAGCTTGTGCCACACGATCATTTTCAAGCCCCAAAGCAATACCGATTTTGGGATCCACACTCATCTCGATATAGATGGGAATAGCTCCACATAAAACGAGTGCATTGATGGCTGACTTATGAACATTTCGAGGAAGGATGATTTTATCTCCCGCTTTACAGGTGGAGAGAATCATAGTTTGAACGGATGAAGTTGTCCCGCCAATCATTAAAAAGGCATGGGCAGCTCCAAAAGCCTCTGCTGCTAGCTCTTCTGCATCTCTGATAATCGAAATGGGATGTCCTAGATTATCCAAAGGCTTCATAGAATTGACATCAATACCAACGCATTTTTCACCTAAAAGTTCAACTAACTCTGGATTCCCACGACCACGCTTATGACCTGGCACATCAAAAGGTACAATCCTTTTTTTTCGTAACTTAACTAACCCCTCATAAATGGGAGCTTGGTTCTGATTTAACATTATATAAACATACTCCTTTACTTTATTTTCTACACCTGAACTAAAATCAGGTGTTATAGGATACTTATGAAAAAAGAGCAGGTTGGCACCTGCTCTACAATCTACTGACGTGTTTATGTTTGTTTCTTTTGAGTATGTCTGTTCCTGATGTTTCCTAACTCTCTAGTAGCAAATATTACGTACTTTATTGATCGTTTCACAAGATGACGTGTGCTTTCACCACACTAACAAATGTATACGAATTAGAACTAATGTTCTAACATCAACTTATAAAAGTAGGCTTTTAACCCTATCAATAATGTGGCTTTTCAACCACGCTTCGGCATTCAACCCTGCCTGTCCGTAGGCATTTTTTACTCGGGTTTATATTTGCTAGAAAACATCATCTCATTTTCTAAGCTTCATTACTATATCATGTTTTCAGAGACTTGTAAAGTATTTTTAGAACTTTTTTTAAATAAATTCATTTTTTCGTTCGTGAAATTGCTTTAGTTTAAAAATGGAAATCGTTTTAAATTAAAATCAAAAACAAAAAAAGGAACTAAATAAATTAATTCCTTTAGATAGGCATAAGCAAAGCTAACTATTCAAAATAGTATTTACTCATCACGCGCTACTTTGGCAGCTAGTTCAAAATCAGTCATCAAATAATTTTCATCTAGACGGATAAGACTATAATACTCATTCCAAAATAGAGAGTCACTGTTACTTGACCACTGTAATCCATACCACAATTGAGTGACATCACTTGTATGTGATGGGGGGATTGACCATAGATGCTTTTTAAAAGTTTCTTGAACAAGTGAAACATCCAGTCGACTAGTCAAGTCGAGTTTATCCAATTTCAAAATTATAGAATGTTCTTTAGCTGCTTCAATGCTTTCCTTGTTAAATCGAATCTGAATAACCTTGGAATCTTCTAAAGCCACATTCTGGTCCTCAGCACCGTAAAAGGAAATACTCGCCAGTACTATGCCATCTTTTGCCAGGAGATAGGGAGCGTAAGGAACAGCATTGCTATCCAGTCTGAAGCCTTTTTCGATAGTGACTGACTTATCGCCTGAATACTTTTGGAAATTGCCATCTGTCAGGAGATCTTCGTAGTCGCTAGCACCATCACCTTGTCTTACATAGATATCAAATCCAGCTTCCATCAGATCACTGGCTTTTGTTTCTGCTAACGTGATTTTACTTTCATTAATTTGCAAAATCGGTGCTTGGGGTGGGAGTCCAATCGTGAGATTAAACATGACTCCTACTAGAAAGACAAGGAAGGTTATAAGAAGGGCAAGTAATGACTTTCCAGTCCTTTTTCTTGCATTGAAAAGGGCCATTAGAGCAGGTAGGAGGATCATTTTGGCTAAAATAGAATTCCCAACTCCACCTCTATTTAAAGTCTGAAAAGCAAACATCCCCGCGATTGCAATCAGGGATAGGTAGACCAAAATCTCGCCTAGACCCAGTTTTTCTGTTCGAGTTTGTTGATTTACAGGGGTTTCGTACAATGACTGCCCATTCTCTCTCCTCTTTTTTAGAAAGAGATAAAAGCCCAGACCGAGTAGCAGATTAAAGATTGCAAAAACTATTAAAGTACCTATTATCGCCGTTCTAGCCATGGCTCTCTACTCCTTTAAGTTCTCTCTCAAATCTTATTTTTCTCTTTAATGTCCAATTCCCAACTAATAAAACCAGCAAGAAGAAGGGTGCGCCTTCTATGACCACAATGGGCAAAGCCAGTAGAGCAATCATCAAAAAACTAGCTTTCTTTTGACGCCAACTACCGCCCCATTCTCCGTTTATCAGTACCCCCAAATAGTCGATGTAGTCAGTAAACCAAGTCACTAAGGGATTTTGAAAATCATTGAGCCTTAGGTAAATGAACATAGCAGAATTAAGCAAAACATAAAGAATTCCAAGGACTAGAATAATCTTTTGACTAGTTCGAGTAGCCTCTAGAACGATTTTTTCTCTCTTCTCTGGTTTTATTTCCTTGAGACTTGGATTCTTACAAGAGAGTTTTTCAAATCTATAGGCCAGAAATCGGTAGAGATAATACTTTTTTATATCACGCTTCATAAAATCCCCAATCTAAGAAGGACACTCAATTATAAATCATGGTCTAAACATCTAATTTCAAGGAATTGCCTTCCAAATAGACTGCTTTTGACTCAGTGATCTTGATTTTTTGATCTTCTGAAAAGCCAATGGTTTCACCGTCCTTTAAGGTGACATCACTGCCTAAAACATACTGAAGAATAGACAAGAGGAAATAATATAAGTCATCGCTATTCATAGGAGACTCGATAATCTCAATCTCAGTTTTTCCAAATTCTTTCAAACCATAAGTGTAAATACTAGTTTTATCTCCCTGGTTGATAATTCCCATGTAAATCCAGAGTTGAAGGGGAAGCATTTCTTCTTTCAAAAGGTCAGCCAGGTCTAGATAAAGATCTTTGGGTAAGAGCAAGGTTGTAGAACCCTGATAAATACCAATAGCTGATTGACTAGTTTTTAGGATAGAGGCATTGACTTTAGTTAATAAAGAATAAGTTTCTACTGGCGAAAGATTGTCAGACAGGATAGAAACAATAGCATGTTGGGTATGCTCCTGTGTTTCCTTCTCAACATCCTGCCAGAGGTAAGAATAGGCATACAATTCTTCAAATTCTTGACTTGGGATAGGCAAATCCATTAAAGCTAGCGCAACGAGAGCACCATCAATCACAAAGGTTGCACTAGAATCGTCCCCAGAAACTTCAGAAATTCCAAGCCCCCAGTGAGTTTTCAATTCCTGAATGATCTGGTCTAAAGAATAGGCCTGCTTGCCTTTGAAGAGGGGCATGGACAAGTTCAGTTGTTTTTTCTTCTCTGACTTTTCTTTCTTACTAGTAAATAGATTTTTTAAAAAATTCACAGGACTTCTCCTTTTTCTCATATCAGTTGGAAAGCAAAGCTCTCTTACTCAAAGTAAGTCGCCATACCAAGTTTCCTCATCCTCAAAACCGTAAAATTTCTCATCAAGTAGCCAATTTCCATCCACCAATCTAAGAACAAACTGATGCTTCATTTCTAAAGCATCTTGATAATGGGTGATGACTCTTGCTTCTTCAGCTTTTGTCATGATAAAATCTACAGAAAAATCATTCGTTTGAACGTAGTTATACTCACTTGGGGAGCCATAAGAATTTCGAACTCCTCCTTCCAAGTATTTTTGAGTCACTCGTCCAGTTAGAAGTTGCATTTGCCTCTGAAAATAGTCATCCATAAGTTCATTCCACTTGGGATGAACTTGATTTGCTGGGATGCCAAGGGCTTCTTTTTTCTTATCCAGTGCCCTGTTACGCTCAAAAATTTCCTCTTCTAACAAGGTTAAACTTTTGAGTAAATCAAGCAAGGGTGGGATGATTCTTTCTGCCAGAGTTTGATATTTTTCAGGGGTATTTTTATAGTTCACTCTCATAATAAGCCTCTTAATCATCTTGGATTAATTGCTTTAATTCTAGGTCTGAAAGAAAGCCTTCCATGTAGAGTTTCCTAAGTAAATCTTTATCTACGGTAATTTCATAATAGTCAGTCACAAACTCATGAAATCTCTCAAAGCTATCAAAAAGGTAAGAGAGCAACCATTCTCCGCCATCCTGATCTTGGTAAGTCTGTTGATGCGCATGACCATCATACCAGATAAAGAAGGTTGTTTCATCTTTTTGGTCTTCTGAATAAAGTGAGAGATACTTTTCATCCAGTCCTTTATAAAAACTATCGATGATATCTTGATTCCACTCGTCAGCAGCAAACTGGCTTAAACTACTTTCATGATCAAAACCTTTTATGAGGATCATTTTATCAGTCAAAATCACATCTAAAGAATCACCAGAGCCATTGTCAATAAGATAGCGGAGTCCATAGTCTTCCTCAGTCTTAATCACGAGTCTAAGCCAATCCTCACTCGGATCTGTTAGATACTCATCAATGACCAGAAAGGCATCTAAGCGAGTCTTTATCTTGCCCCAATCAATCTTTCTCATCTCTAAAAACCTCCATCTTATTCTTGCAATTTATCAAGATCACAAGCCCTATAACGAGCTGTTAGATAGCCTGAAAAGCTAATCTGAGGGATATTCCACTCATTAGCCAAATAAATCGAACAATCTACCTGATCACCTAGAGGGGAACTTGCTGAGAAGACATATCTTCCCAAATCCTCATTATTAGGATTTCTTTCAACTTGACCCAATCTGCTAGTATTGAACCAGTCTTTAAACAGTAACCAGATTTGCTCGGCATCTTCGTTTAATAGGGAGACTTTCAAGTTGTAGCTGATTCCGACCCTACATCTTTTTTTGAATCCTGACTCATCAGCCTTACAAACTTTTATCGATCCCTTATCATACTGCCAGTTATCACTATCTAATAGGGGAAATTGAACAGATAGATTGTCTTTAAATCCCTGCATAGTATCAAATAAATTTTTGGAGGCGGCTTCGAATAATTCTAGTTCTTCCATAGTCTTCTCTTTAATTTTCATAGCTAATCACATTTCGATTTAATCTGCATCAACCCAGATCTGGTATTTTTGACAATGGAGACATCTAAACAAATAACCACAGATAGGCCCGTCTTTGACCAAGTAGTCTTCTACCTCTTGATATTCTTCACGCGCTTCATAGTCTGCCAAGACTTGCTCAGCGATTCCCATATCCTTCAATTCTCGAGTTCCAACTGTACCCAAGTAAGCACAATAATCTTGGCAACAAGAAAGCCAATATTCTCCCTGCCAACTAGAGTAGCCTGGGGTCTGACAAAAAAGCAGCTGATTCTTTTCTGGATCCAATTCACCCTGCCACTCGGCATCTTGGATAAATTCTGCATCGAATTTTTTAGCTGCTTGACCGTTTGCAATGCACATTGGGCAAAGGTATTCTATATCCTCGATACAATAAGGGATTAAGTCATAATAAATATTGCTTTCTTTCCCACAAGATGGACAAAGCTTGGCTTCTCCTTCAACAAATGAACCTGTAGCCAAGGGATCTGGATGATAGATAAAATGTGGCAAAGACTGTAATAGCCTCTGTCTCTCCTTCTCCTCTTCTTTTCTTAGAGGACGAGGAAGGGCAAAACGATCGCCATGACTCTGACTCATTTCTTGTAAACGCCTCAGTTTCTTTATCTGTTTTCGATCAGGTTTGTCTAAGATTTCGGTAAATAAGCTATAGGCACTGGTGTAGAGACCCAATTGCTCATAGAGGTCAACTAAGACTTTTTTAGCTTCTAAATCCTCAGACTTAGCTAATTCATCAGCCAAATCATAGAGTGCCGCAACACTGGAAGAATTTCCATCTTGTTCCAGGTATTGCTTTTTTAAAGTAATATACTTTTCTAGAAATGGATTCATGGGACTACCTTTCTAATGGAATATAAAAACCTTAACAAATAGTGACCAGGACATTTCCATTGAGCTCCAGAATCTTTTTGTAAAACTCTTTCATATTTACAAAACTGATTCGAATATCATCCTTGATTTCTTCCTCTTCCTCAAGATAATCCCAAATATCAGGATACAAGTCAGCTTTTTTACAAGCTTCCATACTAAAGTTAGCCATAGCCTTGTCCATATCAAATTCTTCTAAAGCTTCTACAATCTCGGCTATCTTGGTTTTTTCAGTATAGGCCATATATTCAGATACATCCTCTAGAGGAGTCACCCCTAAAACAGCTTCTCTCAAGGGATTGTCATCCAAAAATTCTGAACTACTAAATCCTGTCATGACAAAAACCAAGGCATCCCACATTTTGTCAATATCTAGTAAGATATCATGACTATCAGCTGAGTCCTCAGCAAAGTCTAACAAGTCATCTTCTTGGTTAGAAAGAGCTTTTATTTGTTCTAATTCATTGTCTGGTAAATATTGATAATTGGCAATCATTCCCATGATTTTACTCCTTTGAATCTTGTAGGATAATACTGATGTTTTTAGCTCTATTTCTATAGAAAATGCTATAATGGAGCTAAGAAATTGTTTTATTGAATGTTAAATAGGGAGAAATAGTAATGTTCACTAGTATTGTTTTGGGTTTTTATGCTCTTTTCTTTCTATCCTTGTCCTTTACTATCTATCTCTATATCAGACTTGTAGTTGCGGTCAGACAAGGGAAAGATGTCCCAAAATGGATCTATAAACTCGGCCATGCCATTCAAGGAAGAATTCACGTTGACTATGAAGAAATCACTGATGCTAATGCCCTTAAAGAGATTCATTGGTTCTTTCTAATCTATCTAATCGTAAATCTACTGGTATTGGCTGTCTTCTACTATCATGGCAATAGCTTTCCTCAAGCCATTTATGAATGTTTGAAAAAACAATTTTTTATCGTACTTGTTAGTATGGTTTTAAAAAGTATTGGCAAATTTATCGTATTAGCTATAAGAAAAAACTTTCATAACAGTCATGTCTATGCATCAACCAACGCTTTTATCGGGACAGCTTTTTTAACGAGTTATGTTTTTATGTTTTGCATGATGATGAGTGGCCTTCCAGCTCAACCTGTTCCAGTAACCATTCAAGATACCACTATCATTATCGGGGAGACCAAGGCTTCCGAACTTTTAGACCAAGGCTATACCTTTGGAGATAAAGGCGCAGAGAGCTCCATCACCAATCCCAAAAACGACCACTTCTACTACGGTCAGCTTCTCGAAGTCAAGCGGGATAATCAGTCCTTTGGCTTTATGAGCCTCACTCCCACAGGTAAAGATACTGATCAGCTTAAAAACTGCGTCATCACCTATTACAGAACACCTAAGGATAACAATCAACTAGAAGAAATTTCCATCAATCATGTCAAGCTAGCAAATATCAAGCTCCAAGACTTTCAAACACGAAAATTAATCGATATCTTTGAAGTCAATCCTGCTGATTATAATGTCTCTGATAAGGATACCAACTTTATCCTAACCATCCAAACAGCAGATTACGACCTCTGGAAAAGGTACCGTATTGAATCCAAGTTCAATTCAGATGGTTCGATTGATAGCTATGGAGTCAGAGCCCAGCATAGTCAATGGGAATGATTGACCATTTCCCCCTTTATCACATAGGCATTAAACTGGAAAAATATCGTCGACAAGCTTGTAGGTTTCGATGAAACGAAGGCCAGAAGAGCCTTTATCTCTAGTGATTTCTTCATAAATATCTTCTAAATTTTGGGCAGGTGCCAACATCCAAAGACTAAAAGGTCTAAGTTTCACCTGTCCAATTTTTTCAATATTATCTAATAATTGGCCTAAATCTTTGTGATTGAACCAGCAATCTGTAACCAGAGCAAACTTTGTATTGTCCATCTTACAGGAGATATGACTGGTCAAAAAATCATCGATAGTGGGCTTTTTTGTTTGTAAGAGGCGCGTGCAAGCCAAATGGTACTCAAGCTTTCTAGGACTCTGCTCAACCATAGATACAAAGACAAGACCATACTCATCTTGGAACTTAACAGCAAGGATATCCCCTTCTTCAAAGTAAGGTTTGCGTTTAGTTTTGGCTTTAGGGACCTTTAGAGGCCTAGGATTTTCAGTTTGCAACTGAACTGCAAGTTTTTCCAAGACCTTTTGCCTTTGCTTCAAAGCCTTTGGATCTATTTCCAACCAAAATGGATCAGCCCTTTTTTTGATAAGCTCTATTGTTTTATCTCTGATATCGTCTGTCAGGTGACCGATCTTCCACAACGAGTAGGCAAGAGCAGTCCAATAAATTTCTGTAAAAAAGTCTGTTTGGCAGTAATCATTCTCCGCATCAAGGATATCCTTGATGATATTCGCTACATGTTCACCGTCTCTATAGCGACCAACTACCTCATTGTAAATGTCATAACCTTGATCACTGTCAATGATTTTAACGCCATCAATAGCCATTCTCAACTCCTAATGTTCAATCGACATCTTATTTCTAAATCTCAAAACTTATTTAATCTTATGCTTGTTCATTTTCTCTTGGAAAATATCTGTAAGAATTTGTCGCAATTCTTGAGCTTCCTTTTCAGGAAGTTGTCCTTCTTGTTCAGCTACAGCATACAATTCTGGATACTCAAGAGAGATTCTCTTAATGGTACGTGTAATGGCATGTTTTCTAACAAAAAATGGAATCCGTTTAATCATATCCTGAGGAATTAATGCGATAATCTTATCAGCAGTTTCTTTATCACTCAGTTTAGAAAAAGTCAGTCCCTTTTTTATCATTTCTTGTTCTTTTTCTGTAAAATCTTTAATATCCATTGTGTCTCCTTATAACTATTTTATTTACTACTATTATACTATTTTTTTAATTGGTCGAATGAAAAATCTCTATAAATCCTCTCTTGCCCAAGAACGGAATCTGTTGTAACAGATAGTTTTTTCAGCAACTCTTGGATATCAATATCTTTGGGAAGAGGATTCAATTCTCCCAGACTATTTTTCTGAAGATGTGCTGCAAAGATAAACTCTCCCTTTTCCCAATTCATAGCACAATCATTGATAAGATCTACTGGCGACAGGTCCAGCAGTTCTTGCTCTTGAGCTATAAAAGTCTCGTAGAGCAACTCAAAAATAGCTTCCTTATCAATTTTTACAACTCTTAATGTATATTCATCCATGCTTGCTGTCCTTTAATCATCACTATCATCTTCTGTCACATGCCAAACCTGAGCTTGGTAGGGTTCTCCATCTTCATCGTATCGATTGATATAACCAATAAACCTTTCATTTTTTCTTGGTATCTGCTGGTTTCCTTTGATAACCCAAACAGCCCATACCCCTATTAGGAATAAGACTATCAGTCCAAACAATGCTTCCATAATGTCTACTCCCTTAAAATTGAACCCATTTATCATTATCCATAATAAATGGCTTAGCTAGACCTTCACCTGTATAGTTTTGGTATTTTGTATCTAGATATTTGTAACAATCTTCCTTGGTCGCAAATTTGATGGCTTGATAAGGTTCCTCAAAGGTTAACTTTTCGACAAAGAGATAGCCATCCTCACTTGGCACTAGTATGCCGACATGACCGATAAAGAGGGATTGACCATCCAAGTCATCATGGACTACTACGGAGAGCATCCTTGCATTTTCATTAAACTTGAATTGAGAGAGGAACTGTTCCATCTTAGCAGCATGCACCTTAACATCTGTCGTTGCTTCGGTCTTGACTCTTGAGAATAAAATATCAAAAGCATCTTTGTCTTCCGTACCAAAGACTTTTCCCTTATCAATGGCATCATTATCAACAAACAAAAGGGAATCATCTTTCTCTAACTTCGGAATTTCGATAGAATTTTTCAATAAACAATAACTGTTAATCCGACAGTTGGTACCTACAAAATCACCTTTCTTCGGTGTCCAAAGATTGCTAATTTTTTCTACGTCATACTCGGTTTTGGTAAATGTAGAAAAATCTCCAGTTAAGCCAACCGAACCAACAGTATTGTTATAATCGTTGACAAGATTGAAAAATGCATCCACACTTTCTTTTTCCAAATGTGCAGCCAAGGCTTTTCGAACTTCTTCTGCACTGGGCTTACTGTTCATATTGGTATAGCTAGCCTTCCAGGAAACCTGATTCGACTGTGATTGAGGCACTGAAGTTTCAGCAGTACTATCAGAAGTCTTTTGAGTTTGATTACAAGCTACTAAGGTCAAAAGAAGCGTTGAGCAAAGACCAATAGTCGCTAATCTTTTAATTTTCATAGGCTGTCCTCTTTTAAAAATATCGTTAAAAAGACTTTTTAAAGCTTAATGATATTATTCTTTCGACTGAGAATAGACTTGAATATGCTGATCTAGGACCTTAATTTCCACTGGTAGATTATCAGATTTATCTCCATCAACATCCGTTTCCAATTCACTATCTGAAGAGATTTTGATATGACGAGCTTTCATATACTCGATGTGATCATTTTCCACGACATCCCCTTTTAATAAGTCAGGGATTACAGATAATTTAGAAAAAATTGATGCATCCTTAAGAATCAGAACGTTAGCATATCCGTCCTTATCTTCTTCAAAAATCTTCTTGTCAGCGAAATAATTGGTGAGGAGAACTAAAACGTGACTTGCTTGACCAATATAGTTTCCATTTTCTGTTTCAACTTGAATGTTAAATGATTGATCTGTCACGACAGACTTTACAGTATTAACCGCATAGGCGAGCATACCAAACTTTGTTTTATCTTCAATTCCAACGTTATGAATAGCTTCTGATAGTGAACCAATACTAAAAATATAGCCGAAATAGTGCCCATTGGATTTTCCGATATCAATCTTATTTGTAGAACTAAAATCAAGCTCATCAATAGCACCGTCAATATCTTGATTGATTTCTAATAGTTTGGTGATAAGATTTCCTGTCCCTCCTGGGATAATCGCAAGTTTAGGAATATAGTCCCTTTCAGCAATACCTGAGATCACTTCATTGACTGTCCCATCTCCACCGAATACAAGAACTGCCTCATATTTTTCTTTTGAAGCTTCTTCAGCAAAATGTGTTGCATCCTGAGCTTTTTGTGTAATTATGGTATCGACTTGCTCGAAGTATTTTTTAGCCTTATTTTCTAACTTTTCCTTATAATCTAAAGCCTTTTCTCCACCAGAGGTTGGATTGATAATCAACATTATTTTTTGCATTCATTTTCTCCTCAATATCTATTTACATCTTTAGGCTATCAATATATCTTTTTTTGATACACTTTATTATATAATGAAATTTCTAAAAACAAAAATTGAAAGTACTGAACTAAAATAGATACAATCATGAACTGTCTAAGAATTTTTCTTTCAAAATTGGAAAAATAGATTTGTGGAAAAAATTTTATCAAGTTACAAACTGAAGATATCATCTCATTCACTCTTTCTTCATATACATCAGTTTTTATTTTACTTTAAAACAAAACCTATACTTCTATTATTTTTTTAGCCACAAATGTTGTAAAAAACTAATATCTTTATAGGGTTTTAAATCACATACTGCAAGTTCAATCTTTGTCATTTCTTCTAACCAGTTTTCTTTGTTCTTAAATTCATTTGGTTGTAGACTGTAAAATGTTCGAATCCCCAAATAGTTTTCTAATTTAAGACCAGACAAAGCTAATAATTCCTCTATCGTATAAGTAGAACCACTTGCAAAAGATTGGCTCTCAAAATTTTCACCATTGAGTAAGCTAAATGCTTGATTGATGTCATTAGCAAAAACAACACTTTGTAGAACTTTTCCAACGTGATTATGCTTAATAATTGAAATCAAGCCATCATCTTTTAAAATTCTTTTGAACTCCAGAAGATAGTCTTTTCGGTCATTAGGATCTATATATTCTAAAACATTATGGCAAAGGACAAGATCAAAGGATTTATCCGTAAAACGAGCGAGTTGGTCAATACTTCCCCACAATTTTTCATAGGATGTGGAAGAGTTGGCATAGAGCATTTCCTCATTAGGTTCAACAGAAATAACTTGATTCTTGCGAGAGAGAAATTCACTGACCAAGCCAAATCCAGATCCAAAATCAAGAATTTTCTTACCTTCCAGATGAGCAAGTTGGGCAAAGGTTATTTCATATTGTATCTTTCCCCAAGGTTGTTTTAACATATTTCTATAATGTTCAAGATCAGATTTTTTACTTGTCATGTCTTACCTCATTGGAACTGATATTTTTCTTTACAATCATTTCTTCTAATAATTTACAGTAAACTGCCGGATTTTCAGTGATCTTACAACAGTGGTCATATCCTTGCCAAATATGAAATGTGGCATGAGGATACTTTTTTGGAAGAACTTTTTTAGCAGCTATCAAGTCGAATTCTTTTGAACCATAAAAGAAAACACATTTTTTTTGTTCCTCTGGCGTAAGGTTAGGCAAAGCTACGAAGGCACAATCATGGGAAATATGTTTGATGCTTTCTTCACCCATAGCAATGAAAGAATCCGCCATCATCTCTCCTTTTTCTCCATAAAGTGCAACCATCTTACGAACAGCTAGATCTCTATTTCGCAGAGCTTTTCTATGCTTTATTAACAATAAATACCTAGTAAATACATCAAGCAAAGGCGCTTTGGTCCATAAACTGACCCCTTCAAAAACAAGTTTCTCAAACTTGATGTCCTTGTAATTCAATAATTGCAGTAACACAACTCCACCCAAGGATGCGCCAAAGGCTAAACACAAGTCTTTTATATGATGAGCTTTTAGATAATCATAAATCATCTGGCTTTCCTTAAGAGCCGATTCGTAGATGAGCGAAGCTGATTGCCCATGCGCCGACAAATCCGGAATAATATATCTAAACTCTTGCCCCATCTGGTCTGCAATCAGGGACTTCATCCCTTGAGCCGATGATAACATCGGGTGGATTAACAATATCGTATCTTTCTGATTAGAATTAAGATCAAGAATGTTCATTATCTATCACCAGATTTCTTTCCTTTTTAGCCCTTATCCTTAAAGAACTTATACCATCCATTTATGATTTATTCAGATAAATGCTTCAATTATAATACCTTCACTTGAACCCCTTGCTTGTCGAAGGTTTTTTTGACATGTTCAAAATTACCGCTTATGATAGTCGCTTGCTTCAGATTTGGAAACTGTCGCAGTTCTTTAAGACTAACTTCATTTAGATCGAAACTATCATCTTCTCCATCCCACTGAGGAATCAAATTCAGATAAATTTCATTTCCTCCATCCATATAGATTTCTTGGACCTGTTCGGCATATTTCTTAGGTATAGGAAGATTCATCATATATTCAAGCGCTGGCTGAATTATCTCCATACTTTCTGTGTCGATATTCAACTCACTGGATTCCTCTGCAAAGTCAAAAATATTAAAAACAGGTTTCAAAACCTCTAAGTCATACATTAAAACCTGGATAATGGCTAGTTTAAAAGCTATATTTTCAAAGTACAACAGTTCTTCGTCAGTTTCTTTTAACTTGTAGCCTTCACGTTCACGTTTTATCTCTGGAAAATAAGAAATCGAAAGTGTGTCTGTGATGGTCCCTGCAATTCCATTAAAATTAGTTCCGTAAGGGGTCCATAAAATCAGGTTAAAATCCCCTACTCTATGCCTATCAGAAAAGAAATAAGGAGATTTTCCATCTGATAATACCACAGCTTGACATGGTTGCTTTGGCAATTCTTTCTCTCCAGTCATAGATTTTACAACATCGCCATAGTAGAGGAAAACAGTAGAAATCAAATGTTCCTCATCAATGTAGGTCTTACATTTTTTTAAATGATTATTAATTGAGAAAGAATGTCCAAATACAATTCCAGCTTTATCATAAATGTATTTGATAAACTTATTATCTCTTTTGACAACCTGATCAGGCTTCCCCAATACAGCTTCAATATCTTTCAAGGACAAAGGAAAAGATAAGCTGGTTCCGTTAATAATCATTGAATTGTTTTGAAGATTGATTTCAAGTTTTTTGTGTGTTTTTTTCTTAAAAAAATCAAACATATTATTACCTTTTCTTAAGTTTCTTCCAGATAAATCTTGACCGCTTGGTATTCCTGCTCTTTAGCATAGGCAAATACTTCTGAATTTCTAATGTAGTCAAAAATATTTTCCTCTAAATCTTCATCCCAGGTCGATTCATGAAATATTTCATTCTCTTGACATGCTTCATAGAAAATATCAAGGTGAACTTGATAAAACTCTTCATCTTCATTTGGGGCTTGCCTTACTAAGGATAGTTGAAACAAGGGCTTATCAGATATAGCTGTAAATGTCCCTGTTTCAAATAAAATCATCTCATCCTCAATAGGCTCACGACACAAGTCTTCAAAAATTGCTACTATATCCTCTAAGGGCATCTTATCGGTGATTCTTTCTCTTAAAAATTCAAGTGATTGCTTCATATTGCTCCTCTTTCTACATGTTTACCATTAGAAACTGACTAAAAATTAAAAGTAACCTATAACTCTAATAATCTCTATAAAGTAGTATATACCTATTACGATAGCTATCATAATTGCTAGAACAACTAAACCAATGATAATCCTTGCCCAGATATGCCTTTGTGCCTGTTCGATGACAAAAGCACTAAGAGACGCGAACGATAATCCAAAAGCAAGAAAGATAGATATGGCCCAAACAAACGGAATAGCTGTCATCCAAGGGTAGGGAAATGGTTGGCCGACTGGATGATTTTCTAAAATAAAATAAGTAATAATCGCAACTAGATACAAAAAAATATTCACGATATATAAATATTTAAAAACCTGACGTCTATGAAAGAATACCATCAATCCTAAGACGAAAATCATGATAAGGGGGATGAAAAGACGCCCCCAAATATAACTGTCATTAAACATAGCTAACTCCTATATCTTATGCAAAATCACTTTCAACTACCAATGCTGCAATTTGCTAATCTGGTCTCCCTTATTCCTGATGATTCCAAAGATATTTTTCTGAATGACACCAGCCAGAAATATAGTCTAGCATTTCTGCAAACAACTCTTTTATCATTCCATCTTGTAAGCTGTCATAGTATGTAAAAAATCTCTCATAAACTTGTGTCTCCTTCATACCTAGATGATGGATTTTCCTTAAAAGATCATACCCTAACTCCGCATATTCTTGATAATTTTCAGCTGTAACCTGATTCGAATATTCGATTATTTGAAGAAATAAGCTCTCAAATTCAGTCAACTTTCTCACCTCTGATCTAGCTTTTGACTCCTTAAATAACTAATCTTAACTTGGAAAAATCCTATTAAAAAATAGAATTCTACATCCTTTATTATACTACATTAACAGAAAAAAAGACTGAACCAGATGGCTTTCACCCTAGTTTCAGTCTAGATCTTTTTGATAATCGGAATAGCCACTGTAAGGACGTCTATCCCCAAATTAATTCCATGTACTTGGTAGTGATAGATTGGAACAGAGTAAATTTTTTGAACTCTTTTTCTGAGGTGACTATCTATTATTTCAAGTAAAATTCCATCTGATAAATAGGGAATTTCTGGTCCGCTGAGTAAATCTTCTTCTAGAAAATTCAGGTCCCATCCCTCATCAATAGATCTGCAAAAAAGAATCTTACCAAAATCAATACAGTATTTGAGCTTTTGATTCTTTAAGCCTTCAAGAAAAATTTGCAGATGATTTTCTTGAGAAAGTTGACACCGTAGTTCATACCAATCATACTTGATTTCCTCACCAATATGAACCCACTTCATTTTTTACCAACCTCTTCTATCCTTATATCACTCTCTTGATTTTTATAGAGAATTAAGTCAATGACTAGATTCTTTGCACAAATACGAAAATGAACCAAGTCTTCTTCAGTCAAAACTCCACCCGCCCTATGAATCACTTCTGTAATCAGGCTACTGGTCTCTAGCTTACAAATCGGGGATTCAAGCTCTGGCAAACTAGGAATCTGATGAAGAGTATCAAATAAGTCTCTATCTATGATTTGGTAAAAATGACAGAAGGGAAATTTCAATCGAATCAGATTTTTCTTTCCCTTCAAAGTCATCGTAGAAATCTCGTAATGACTATTCTCACTAAAAGCTGCACTAGCTTCATATTCATCTTCTGGAATAATAAATTTCCACTCTAGCATTAAATCTCTCTCCACTATTTTCTCATCTCATTAATTTTCAATTTTCATCTCACATTTTTTAAAATTTTTCGTGAGTAACTTCTTCAAGATAGTCATCCAGATGATGGTAGATTTGCATATCTTCTTCTGAACCATCTTGCAAAACTGCAAATACCTTCACTTTCTCATCATTGACAAATACGAAATTATGTTCACCAAAATAAGCCTGATAGCCCTTGTCAACTAAGGTCCAGAGTTCACCTTTTTTTAAACTGAAAATATCATTTTTCACTAGATAGGTTTTCCCGATTTCCATTTTCACAATGTCCTTTCTCCTTAAGAAAGCAGATAGTGCTAGATGTTTCTCTTTACTGTTCAAGCTGTCTACGCAAGCAGTGGCATACACTCAAAAGGAACTTTGAGTGACTATTGGATATACTCCATCGCTTCTTTAATATATCCTACTACATCTTCAATTTCTACAAACAGCGGGTCTAAGTGACATAGGAAGTGCCAATCTTCGGTGTCGCGTTTTCTGTAGACAATCGCTTCACCGTCTTCACTTCCGAAAAAGCTTCTGTCGACTTCATATCCACTGCGCTCTAAAAAGTCTTTTGCCTGATGATACCTAGTTTCTCTTGCTTCGATATAGGATTTGACTTCATCGTTATTAACGACATAGGCATCGACTTTTGTAGCTCCTTCAATCACTTTATCGTTTTTAAGGGATAGATTCGAAATTTCTTTCCAAATGATCTCGACATTTTCTTCAGGTTCAAATGAAAATCTAGATAAAGGGACAATATTCCCATTGAAGACAATTTCCATATAATCCGCTAGATTTTTAGGATTAAAATACTCCACTTCAAAACCATCCTCGTTTTCTAGAGTATATCCAGGAATTTGAACTACAAAGGCTTTCCCCTCCTCTAAAGAATCAAACACGACTAAATCTTTAGAAAAATCATTTTGGTACAATTCCAATATAACCATCGATAACCCACCTTCCTTCAAATCTAATCACTGCAACTCTAACATTAGTAATTACGTACTATAATAGTACACTATTATTTTATTACAATCATTTCTTCCCATTGTTTTAGAACATCCTTTAAAGGCTCATCTAGATAGGTATAGGCCTTTTCCTTAATCCAATCAGGTATACCATAAGCAGCTTCGGCTATACTTCCTGTTATCGCAGCGAGAGTGTCACTATCACCGCCGAGAGAAATAGCATTTCTGATAGCATCTTCGAAGTCTGTACTTTCAAGAAAGGCAATGATGGCCTGAGGTACCGTATCCTGGCAAGTTTCATTGAAACGATAAGTAGGACGAATTTCATCTAGTGTTTGAGAAAGATTATATCCATACTCTTGTTCTATGTGTTCCTTGATGAGTCTCTTACACTCCATAGGATTGTCGTTAACCGGTTTTCCATAGTCACCACTATAACCTCCAAAGTAATAACGACACATAAAGATAGCATCAGACGTCGCCATAGCTCCTTTGATCCCTTCTGGATGGTTATGCGTCACCTCTGCAGAAAGTTGTGCCAGACGTTTCACCTCAGACGGCAAATCCTCTGTTGTGGCATCCAACCTCCAAGCACATGGAGAAAAACGCATTGCTGATCCATTCCCAAAGCTATTATAAGGTTCTCGATCGTCGCCATCAACCCAATTCCCAAATCTTGCACCGTAACCTGCATCGGGATACATCCTACCATATTTTTTCATGGCATCAATAAAGTCCTCCTTCTGTCCGCCGTTCATGATTGCTTCTGCCGCAGCACAGGTCATCACCGTATCATCTGTGAAAAAGCAGTCATCCCTAAAAAAAGGAAAATCCTTCGTTTTATTATTGTTCCATTCATAAACGGAACCTACAATGTCTCCAATAATTGCTCCTAGCATGAGATACCTCCTTGTGAACTATTGGTTTAGGCTGACATTTCTACTTACCATACTCTTTTATTTTATCAGCATATTCAGTCAAAAGATTCTTTGAATAAATTTTTTTAGCTTTTGAATTTCTAACTTCTTTCCAAAGAATAGAAGCTACTTTTAACTTGTTTGAGTAGTTACGACTATTTTCGTCTGCACAGAAATCCTTTAGAAATTGGTTCCATTGACAAACCGAATGATCATACTTGGCAAAATCTGAATTTCCATAATAAACTTTTAGCATATCTTGGATTGTAAAACTCAAATCATTTTCTCTTTTTACTTTTCTCCAAGCTGTAGCCATATCAGCAGTAAATTTAAATGGCGAAACATCTGTTAAAGTTGAGAAATATTCTCTAAAGTGTTTATTAAAGGAGAATCCACATTCAAGTAAGGGCGTACTTAAGGTAACGACTTCTACTCGTTTCTTTTTCCTTTTTATTGATGATTTTTTAATCAAATTACCCTTAAAGTACTGCTCAATAATATCATTTAGTTCCTGTTTTGTCCCTCTATATTCAAGTCCTAATGATTTGCATATCTGTGAGAGTTCATCACGATACCAATAGTATTTATTAAACTCATCAAAGGATGTGACTTTATCAAACTCAGGTCTGCTTTCTATCAATATAACACCTCCTTAAAACAAATTTAGGTTGTCATAGCGAAATAATGGAGTTTTAGTTTCATTGTTATGACGTTTAACTTCGTTTCTCCAATAAGCTTACATATTCGATATGATGCATCTGTGAGACTCAAAAGATTCAGTGAACCTTTTGAGGATTAACTGCGTTTCACTAACAAACTCACACACTCGACATGTGGTGCTAGTAAACTTCTATATTATAGATCGAAAGGGATAGAGTTAATGTTTAAACTTAAACTTTAGAATGAAAATATTTTTTCTTTTCTTACCCTACAGTATCCGTACAAATTTTATAGGCTTCATCTCATAAAAACTTGTACCTTGCTAAATTCAACAAACTGAAGCTTGTTTGTCTCATTTAGCTTTCTTGGGTTTCTTTTCTGGCAGTTCCGCATACATACCTTTCAGTAGTTCAGTAATCAAATCCATATCCTCAAATCTGTCGAATGCATACATCAATGTCTTTGAACCCTCATACGGATAACGCAATTCTGAGTCTGCAAGAAGTTTGTCCGATGTCGGCGTTCTCTTTAAAAATAGTTCATTATCGCAAATGTCACCTATCAGCTTACCGTTAAAATATATAAGGTAGCCGCCCATCATGGATCTTATGACAATATCACCTGCTGCAGAAAAAATCTCACGAACAAATTCATTAAATTCATTCACTATGATTACCTCCTTCAAAATCAAATATTCCTTACTTTATGGCAAACTCTTGCCCTATTTATCCTCAAAATTTCAGCAATCCATTTTCATCAAATTGAAAATTCGGTCCCCATGAAACTTCCCAATAGTATCCATCTAAATCAGAAAAATATGCGTGATATCCACCCCCAAAAACTTCCTGTGGCTCTTTCACAATTTTTCCACCTGCTTTTCTTACTAATGCAATTACAGCATCAACATCTTCTTTATGTTCAACATTGTAGGCTAATGTAATTCCTGAAAATCCATTTCCTTTTGGTGGATTATTTTCATCAATATCTTTTGCTAATTGTTCCAAAGGAAATAGTTCAAACTTTGTTCCCGGAGTATCAAAAAAGCATACCAGCGGATTATTTTCTCTGCAATCAGTCTTATAGCCTAAACCATCTCTATAAAACTTGATTGACCTTTCCATATCTTGAACACCTAAACAAATACAAGTAATCTTATTCATCGTTACCTCCTATGAATTCTAATTTGTCATACAATCAATTTACTTGCCAACTTGTAAACTTGTTTTATCTCTTTACTATTAATATCCCAACAATCAAGTTCTTCTTTAATTAACTCTGGAAATTTTTTGCTAATATCCCTCAAAGAATTACCAACTGATTTTCTAACATATTCACTGGAATCTTCTTTTAATGTTGCGATTCGTTTAATAGCTTCATCTGGATTATCCTTGAAATATGGTCTACTCGTCCATATTCTCAAACCTTCTATAACAGCTCTTCTGACATTTGGATTATTATATTGTAGCCAGTCGTCAATAACCGGAAGAGATTTTTCATAACCTGTTTGCTTACAAAATTCATCAAATGCTTTTGCTAATACTTCTTGAACTCTCCAATTGTCATCCTTTGAAACCTCATCCCTCATAAATAACAATATTTCTTCATATGATGACAAATATCCAAAGAGAAATACACTGTACATTCTAACTTGATATACATTGGATTTAAAGGCTAAAAATGCTAATTCTTTGGTATACACATTATCGTTTGATAGATAGTCAGCAAGAGCTCTATTCTCTTCCTCTTTGAATCCATTTTTTATCAAAGAAAATTCTTTTTCTAAATTTAAAATATATTCTTTCATGTAACTTGACTCCGAAACAACATTCCAAGTTTCAAGATAATTCTCTATAGGTATTAATAAAGAATTGAATTCGTTATAATATGAGCAAATAACCTTGACATTTTTTCAAATTGATATTTAAACCCTTTTATTATTCAGCCTTTTCTCAATCAAATACCAACTAGGAATGATTTGCTTCATATCATCATACCATTCTAAAATTTCCTTAGCTTGATTTTGCATTACTGATATTTCTTCGATTCCGTAAGGAACAGACCATGGCAGAGCACCAACTATGTTATTTATAATATAGATAGCAAGAAGTTTCCAAAATAAATCTGGAACCTTACCATCAAAGTATCCATCTATCATACCAGAGGCAAAAGAGGGAGAGACTTGAGCAGACCATACAATACGATTGAATTCCTCCCAAGGATCTCCAAGGTCAAATCGATCAAAGTCAATGACATAAATTTTACGATCTTCACCAATCATGAAATTCCCGATATGATAATCTCCATGTTGGAAAACCTGTGGTCTATCTTTTAACAATTCTCGATTTGCATTTAAAAAATCAATAAAGATCTGACCATTTTCATATTGGACGGGACATTCTTTGTATTTGGAGATTTTATCATCAATTTTTCGATTAAAAAAACTTTCCCAATCTTCACGAACTTCTGTAACAGGAAGTGAATGAATTTTTCGAAGTATACTTCCTGCTTCTACTCCGTAAGTGTATTGTTGTTCTTTTGAAACAGTTAAAATGGTTTCTCTTGCATCTTTCCCGTCTATCCATTCGTGTAAAGAATGTACTCCATCATCGCAGAGTTCAATGCTAATTGGTTTACACATCGGAACTCCAAGAGAAGCTACTTTCTCCATCATATCAAATTCAATTTTTTTAGAATCTAACTTCTCCTTATCAGAAACACGCAGGAAATATTTTTGCTGATTTTGATCTGTCACACAATATTTTTTATCATCTGACCACCCTTTATTTATGGCTATCTTACTACTAAAATCCATCAAGCACACTCCGATTCATTTCACAACACTTTTTGCAGTTTTCACTAGTAATCTATCCATTTCATCAATACTTTAGTTTCGTAGATTCAGATTCGCATGATTAAAACTAGTCAATTTTCTCTATGATATTTCCAAGTTTATCCAATACAAGACAGGAATGATCATTTAGTGGAATTATGGGAACATCAACAAGTTCTTCAGCTCTATCCTTATTAGCTTTATCATTCCATGAATCATAATGAACACTAATTAAAAACTGACTAAAGATTCCTAATCCATTTTTTATCTTTATCTGATGATCTGAATTATCATTAGGTGAAACATAGACTTTTTCTCCTAATAATAGGGCTCCTGCAGAAAATCCCATAACTTTTGCACCTTTATTCAGCATACGATCGATATAATTTTTGAACTGCTGATTGACGTAAGTAGCTAAATACTTTTCCGTATTTCCACCACCTATGATAATTAGATCAGCATCTAGATAGCTACCAAAATTAATCTGCTCAATGTCCAAGAGTAAGTAATCAGTGTTTAGGTTAGAAAAATGGCTTTGGAAAACTTCCGTGTACTTTTTCATATAAGGTTGCCAATTTTCTCGATAAACTGTAAAAATGACAATTCTTTCGATCTTCCTTGATGACATAATTTTATTAACAATCGTATGGTTCTTTATCGGCGGATTTCCACCCATCAAAAAAATTTGTTCGTCCAATCTTTCACACTTTCTAAAGATACATAAATTTTGACCACGTTCTGAAATTATAATTTTTTCTTAAAATGAATAATTCTATTTGCCTCCTGAAATCCAATATTGAGATGAAATCTTATAGAATCCGTATTGGTTAAAGTACAGTCACTTGCAAATTCCTTACATCCTTTATTTTTCGCCCATTCCTCACATTTTTTACAGAGATTTTTAGCAATATCCTTTAAACGATATTCCTCGTCGACAATAATCCCTTCTAAGAATCCAACAGGACTATATTTACAGCCTTCAACATAATCAAATCTGAGTGAACATAGTGCTAGACCTACAATTGTGTCACCTTCAACTTCAGTAAAGATTGCAGTATTTTTGCCATTCGTATATTTTTTTACTTCATCAATAGCTTCTTTATCGGTCAATTGGGGCCATAATTGTTTCATTAGTTTAGCCGTTTTTATAGATTCTTTTGTTATTCCATCCATATTGATGTTCCTCCGCAAATTACAGGAAAATGTTTCGAATCATTCTGTTACTTTGTTACTCATTGATTGATACCAATACCATCCCCTTCTACTTTTCGACTGTCTCAGATAGGAAGCGCAGAGCCACGCACTCAGCGGTTCGGACTTACCGTATCATTTCGTCGGTGCCCCTCCTCATTCTAGGAGTCCTATCGCATGGGCCGAACATCTGCTTCTACTTCTCTGATGCCTCAGCTCGTACAAGCAGTGATACCGCCTCAACATGAAACGAGTGAACACTAATTATGCCAGGTAGTCTTGTCTGTTCTATAAACTTTTTAATGATAACATAAGATTATCGTTAAATGGTATTACCTAGATAAACTGAGATTTTATTATTTCTTTTTCTTTGGTTTTGGTGCAGGTAACTCATCATACATTGAATTAAATAAGCCGGTTAAATATTCTTTGTTATCAACATCATCTACCAATAGCATTTCCTTTGCACCTTCATACGGCAATTCGTATTCTACATTCGGCATATACACTATTGCAGATTTGACAGGCTTCACTAAAAATCTATCATCATAAATTCCACCCATGATTTTCCCTCGATAATAAATTATGTATTCACCCATCATTGCTCTATATGATATTTCTTCCAACTCGGACAATTGTTCTAAAATGAAATCTAAATAGTCTTTACTTGAAGCCATTTTTGCTATCTCCCTTAATTACTAAAATTTCAATAGTCCATTTTCATCAAATTGAAAATTGGGTCCCCAAGAAACTTCCCAATAATATCCATCTAAATTCGAAAAATATGCGTGATATCCACCCCAAAAAAGTCCCTGTGGCTCTTTTACAATTTTTCCACCTGCTTTTCTTTACTAATTCTATTACTAGCCAATATAGTATAAATTATATAACCAATAAAAATGATAATAAAAATAACATAGCAGCTAGTCTTACAACTTACTACTTTTCATATGATAATTTACAAATGTCTTTCCAGCCACTCGATCTTTTTAAAATCCTTATTGTTATTGTGATCATTTCGATAGGAGTCTTGAGAAGAAGCTTTGTAAATACTTAGATACTGCTCCAGACTTGGAAGACGAAAAGTGATGCCTTCAATGTGAATAAGCTCTATAACCGATTCCGAAACTCCTGCAAAATCAGGTAAGGAATCGATACTTCCAAATTCAACACTCACTCGATCCTTTTTGAATTCATGCTCATGAATATCTATTAAGACGTAGCCTAAGTCTTTCATCACTTTCATTATCTTGTCCCAGTCATAAATTCTGAGATGGTCAGGTGCTTCCCAACCTCTAGGGTCACCAGGCACATGAATGTCAATGTCAGACGGCCCCCAATTTTCTTTCGTTCTAAACTCCAATCCCAAAGAACCCATCAGTGTCGGTGTAATTCCGACTCGATTTAAATGGAAACAAATGGTTTTAAATTCTTCAAATAAGAGACTCATGTTTACTCTAAACCTTTCATCTAAATGTTCGTTATTTCTACTTTATTACTTTGAACAAAATCATCTTCATTTTCTAGAGTATATCCAGTTATTTTGGATACAAATTCTTTTCCTTCTTTTAAGGACCCAAATGCGACTAGATCTTTATAAGAAGGATTTTGATACAATTCTAATATGTACATCTCTACTCCTTCTGATTTTTAGACATTTATCCGCGTTTCGCTAACAAACTTACACACTCGACATGTGATAATATTTTTTTTGTACTAATAAACAAAAGGCAATGAAAATCATTTTAAAATGATACTGTGGAACGGAAAGATTTTCGCCAGTTCCAAAAGAAACGATATTCATCACCCCACTTTAAATTATAATAGAAAATTCTCTAACATAGATCATCTAATTAGCAAATCGTTACTTTAAATAACGCATTTCCTTTTCTAAAATTTAAAATATTTTTTTCTTACTAATTCTATTACTCGCCAATATGGTATAAACTAAATAAACAACAAAAATGATAATAAAAATAAGATTAATTTTTAACACAAAATAGAGATTTAACAAATTTGCGAACGCATGAAATAAAATACAATACCCCACAGATTTCGTTTGACGGTAAAGAAGTCCTAAAACAAAACTTAAAAATAACGTATGTATAAAAAATAAAATAAAAGGAAATCCTTGATGACTTTCTCCAACTATAAACCATAAAGGCAGATGCCAAATTCCCCAGATTGAACCTACAATCAAATTAGATTGCCAATAAGTATATTTTTTATCAAGTAAGGGTTGTAATATTCCTCTCCATCCTAATTCTTCATGTCCACCACCAAAAAAAATTAGTTGTATAAAGAATAATGGCATCAGATAAATGGATACACCATTTAATTCTAAGGAAGATACAGAAAATAGTAACAAAATTGCTAACAAATGAATGATGAAATAAATACTACTATTTTCTTTCTTACTAAATACAAAATGTTTAAATTTTATATTATTCCTTTTCAAATAAAAGACACTTGCAATAGCTGGTCCAAGTGCACCTACTATATGTAAAGTTCTTCCTATAATCGTTTCTAATCCAAAAATATGAGATTGCGTAAAGATGGCAAGAATCCCCCAAGCTATATAAGTAATTCCAAATGTACAATAAAGATAATTTTTTAAATTCTTTTTGTCAATTTCTGTCATTTTATTGCCCTTATCTTGATTATTTTATGAATAATATTTTTACTGCTTCTTAGTTGCTGTCGATTATAACTACCTATATTCTATCACAAAAACACAAAAAAAGCCTTACAATCAAGGCTTTTGATTATCCCTTTCGTTACAAGGTTTCTAGGCTTTTACCAGCAAAGCTACACACTCAGCGGTTCGCTATTACCGTATCGTTTCGTCGTATACTCCTTACTCTACGACAGCTATCCCATGGGCAGAACATCTGCTTCTACTTCGCTAATGCCTCAGCTCGTACAAGCAGTGATACTGCCTCAACATGATGCGTCTGCGGAAAAAGATCCACCGGCTGGACTTTCTTCAATTCATAGCCCAATTCTTGGTAGAGTTTTATATCCCGCGCCATGGTAGCGACGTTACAGGAGATATAGGCGATGCGTTCAGATCCTGTTTGGGCGCTTGCTTTGATAAAGCTTTCGGTCAAGCCCTTGCGTGGTGGGTCGACCAGGATGGCAGTTGGTTGGATACCCTCCTTGAGCCAACTTTTCATGGCATTTTCAGCTGTGTCACAAACATAGTGGGCATTGGTGATACCGTTCAGTTCTGCGTTCTTCTGGCTATTTTCAACTGCTTCGGGGATGACTTCGACACCATAAACTTCCTTAACATGCTTAGCGACAGATAATCCAATAGTTCCGATTCCTGAATAGGCATCGATAACCACATCGTCTTCTCTTAACTCCGCAAAGTCAATGGCTGTTTGGTAGAGCTTCTCTGCCATTTCGGTATTAACCTGATAAAAGGCTGGTCCAGAGATTTGGAAGCTATTCCCTAACATTTGGTCTGTAATGTAATCTTGACCATAAAGCGTACGCCATTCTTTCCCAAAAATAGCATTGGTATTCTGGTCATTAATATTTTGCATGACAGACACAATTTTTGGGAACTGCTTGATGACTTGTTCAATCAACTGTTCAACTCGGAAAATTTTAGGACGAGTTGTCACCAAAATAACCATGATTTGACCTGAATGATGACCACGACGTACAACAAGGTTACGAATCAAGCCAGACTGTTCCTTCTCATCATAGGGTTTTAAGTCATAAAGACGGAGCAAATCTCGTAAAGCCACAATAACTTGGTCAATCACTGGATCTTGGATATAAAAATCTTCAAGAGGCATAAGATCATGAGAATTCTTACGGAAGAAACCAGTCTCTAGAACACCATTAACACGACGAACAGGAACCTGAGCCTTGTTACGATACTTGACAGGATTTTCCATACCAAGAGTATCAGCAAGCTCTACATCAGAAATACCAGCAATCTTGTACAGACTGTCTTTTACTTGCTTGGTTTTAAACTTGAGTTGCTCTGGATAAGCTAGATGTCCCAAGTCGGCAATGCCTGAACGCAGGTAAGCCAAATCTAAGTCTTGGTTACGATGTGTAGATTGTGTAAGATATTCCTCGACTTTACCAAAGCCAATCTTCTTGTTGACTTTAAGGACTCGCATAAGGATTCTTTCAGTCGGAAGAGCATTCTCTACAAAAAAGACCAAGCCATTGACCTTGGCAACACCTGCTCCTTCATGGGTCAAATCGACAATCTCAACTTCTATAATATCATTTTTCTTTAACATATTTTTCACTTTCTATGTGCCGAAAAAAAGACGGCAACTGTTCTGTTACCATCTATTATACCATGAATTAACCTAAGCACCAAAACTCTTGAAGAAATCAAGGATAGCTTGCCAAATTGAGCTAAGGATATTTCCACCGTCTTGAATAGCTTTATTGGCATCAAAGTTTAGGTCAATATTGCTGAAACTATCACCTGCTTGTGCAACGATACTTTGTTTTAGATCTTTTAGCGTCTTAGTAAAGTCTTCGTTATTTAAAATATCACTCTTTGAAAGATTAAAGGCAAAGTTGATGATGACATTGATCTGATTTCCTGTTATAACCTGATCTAGCTTATAATTTTTTAATGTATCTTCGACAATCTTACGAACATCATCCTCTGTGAGCTCGCCTTTAGACTCTTTAGCTTTAGCAATAGCAGACTTGATATCAGCAAGGGCTACATTGAGTTTATTGGCATCATAGCCTGATTTGTCCTTGTTTTCATCATTGATGTCTGACAAGGCTTTTAACTCTTCCTGAGCCAAGTTTTTATTTTCCTGAGGTAACTGAACACCATTAGACTCAAGGGAATAGTAAATACCTGCTAAGGCACTTTCACCAGTAACTGGAATTGGTGCCGCAACGGTGATACGCGCGTGCTCCACACCCAAGGTAACAGCCGCATTACGGTACATATCTTGCGTTACTTTAGTAATATTTTCAGGTGTCTCAATCTTGACCTCAAGTGGAGATTTTTCTCCTAATTTTTGAATTTTTGCTGATGAATAAAGTTGAAGACTTGAATCGTTTGCGACATTCATAATTTTTGAGTAGACATCTGGTGTCATAGTCTTCAAATCTTTAGTATCTTTTGAGGCATCATAGCCAAGTTTTTTAAGTGTTTGATTTTTTTGATCTTCCGTTAATGAAGAACCCAAGACGTACTCAGGTTGAACATAAGTTTCATCAATTACTTTTTGAACATCAGTGGCTGCTTGAGCGCTTTGCAAAGTTGCAACTGCTAAAAGAACTGCAGCGCTAGTCAGAAAGAATTTCTTTCGCATGAGACGTTCCTCCTTTTCCTATCTAGCATATTAAAGTATCCTTAAAGAAAGCTTATAAAAGCACCTAGATTCTTCTAAGTGCTTAAAATAGATTAAAAAATTTAATAATGTAGAGGTTTAGTTGAACCTGTCTAGAGTAATAATAGTTCCCACCATCTACATAAAGTTCTCCATCCTGAAAGATGGAAATTGGGTTGAGGTAGCGATAGGTTTCCCCAGTTGTATTTCCTAAAATCGGAGCAACTGTTTCTCTCGAATACTGTTTGGCTAGGGCAAGTGTATTCTCTTTCCCGTTTTGAGCGATAAAATCGATATAAGCTGGACCAAAGTTATAAGCCTGTACAGCAGTCCAAACATCTACTCCTTTTTCTTGAGCTAAATACAGATTTTCAGTCAAGGTTTGAATTCCCTGACGAATACTACTCCTATTGTCAGAAATTGTATTAGTAGTACCGCTAGCAGACTCACTGGACTGCATCACGTCACTTTCTTTACCTTTGGTTTCGGTATAAATCATGGCCAAGACTAGTTCTTCATTTGCTGGCGTATCTTGCTCACTTAAAACTTCTCGTACCAAGGATTGATAAGTCATGACCTGCTTAACATCCTGATATATGTGAAAAAGTTTATAGCCAGTAAATAAGATAAGAACAAGTAGCAAGACCCTTCTTATAAATTTAAACATTATTTGCTTTGTATATCCTCGATGTTTTTGATTAAGATAGAGTAGGTTCCATTATCATTTTGGATAAATTCTACCGACTCAGCATCTTGGTAAATATTATTGGGTACAATTAACTCAATACCATTTGATAGGGAAAGTTTTTGGTTTTCAAATTTCTTTAATTGGCGACTAGCATCGATTTCATCAAACTGAACTGGCTCCGGTACAGCTTCTTTTACCTGATCAATAAAGCTAAGACGTGCAGTGAGATTATTGTCAAAGAGGTCATTGGCCAATTTTTCAGGAGACAATTCATTGCTTTCTTCAAGGTTGTTGAAAATAGCGGACTTGACCTTGGATTGAAACTGGAAATCATCTGTATTAAATGTTTCAGCAATTCTCTGAGCCGTTTTTTCAAGTTCCTTGATAGACTTTTTAGGTGAAATCTTTGGCTGATCCTGGATCAGATTCTCAGAAAAATAGTTTAAAAAAGTCCCGTTATACTTGATTCGTTTTTCGATCAGATGGTACTTGCGACTCTGAAGATTGACGACCAAGGCCTCGTCAGCCCCTGTACCAAATCCAGGCAGGTTATTCTGAGTCAGCTTGATTGGATTATCAACCTCTCCACCGAGGTGGGTCAAGGTCTCACGCAGGGCAATACGTAAAAAAGCAAAATGCTCTACTCCTTCTTTAGAAAACTGCACAAAAATCAAGTCGTTGGTCTTGAGATTTTCAGAAATGCTGAATTCCTCTTTCCATAGGTTTGCTAGCGTCACCGATGTCTCCAATAAATCGTCTGTGATGTGATTGAAGAAGGGATTTTCTTCTTCGAAAATCCCAGTCTTGGCTTCATCTGAATACACACGTTCAATTTTCTTGCGCAGGTATTCTTCGATTTTTGGAGTGATATTGAGAAATTTATCCGCTAGAAACAAGTTCGTGTCATCTGGGCTGAACTGATGGATAATGGCTTTCTTAATATAAATGTCCATAAAAGTATTAGTCCTCATACAATGGGAAGGCATCTGTCAATTCTTTAACTGCGCTTCTCACTTCTTCTAAAACAGCTTCATTTTCTGCATTCTTAAGAGCTTTAATGATGAGCTCAGCCACTTTACGGCTCTCTGCTTCACCAAATCCACGTGCAGTAATGGCTGCAGATCCGATACGAATACCACTTGTCTTAAATGGTGACAAGGTTTCGTAAGGGATTGAGTTTTTATTTAGAGTAATATTGACTTCATCCAGCAAGTTTTGAGCAACTTTTCCGTTTTCTACAACTTTTGTTACATCAACTAGGAAGAGGTGATTTTCAGTACCACCAGAGATAATACGGAAATCAGGGTCTTGCAAGAAGACATCTGCCATAGCCTTGCTGTTCTTGATGACATTGGTAGCATATTCCTTGAAGGCTGGATCCAAAACTTCTTTGAAAGACACAGCTTTAGCAGCGATAACGTGCTCCAAAGGTCCACCTTGGATACCTGGGAAAATAGCTGAATTGATTTTCTTAGCTAAGTCTTCATCATTGGTCAAAATCAAACCACCACGTGGTCCACGAAGGGTTTTGTGGGTCGTTGTTGTAGTGATATGAGCGTATGGCACTGGGCTTGGGTGAAGACCAGCAGCAACCAAACCAGCGATATGAGCCATATCTACCATGAGCTTAGCTCCAACAGCATCAGCAATTTCGCGGAATTTTGAAAAGTCGATAATTTGAGAATAGGCTGAAGCACCTGCTACGATTAGTTTTGGTTTTACTTCTTGGGCTTGTTTCAAAATAGCATCAAAATCCAAGAGTTCCGTTTCAGGGTCCACACTATAAGAAACAAAGTTGTAGGTTTGACCAGAGAAGCTAACTGGAGCTCCGTGGGTCAAGTGACCACCTGCTGCCAAATCCATCCCCATAACGGTATCACCTGGTTCAATCAAGGCCATGTAAGCCGCACAGTTGGCTTGGCTTCCTGAGTGAGGTTGGACATTAGCGAATTTAGCACCGAAAATTTCTTTTGCACGTTCAATAGCTAGACTTTCTACCACGTCTACCACATCAGTCCCACCATAGTAACGGCGGCCTGGGTAACCTTCGGCGTATTTATTCGTCAAGATAGACCCTTGAGCTGCCATAACAGCCTTGGAGACAACGTTTTCCGAAGCAATCAACTCAATGTTGTTTTGTTGGCGTTCTTCTTCTTTGGCAATAGCATTCCAGAGATCAGCATCGTATGCTTTAAAATCATCTTTGTCAAAAATCATAGGTCTTCTCCTTTATAATGTGACAGGTCCTTTAGTTTGTTTTAGAATATGAAAATAAACTAAAAGATGCGAATAAACCGTTTCTGCATTTTATCACAAGTATAACCAACTTTTTCATAAAATGCATGAGCACCCAGACGATGATCGGCAGAGTTTAAGCGGATAAACCCATAACCACGTCTTTTTGCTTCTTCTTCCAACCCTTTTAGCAAGCTTTTACCAATACCTTGACCTTGCGCTTGAGGTGAAACTGCTAAAGCTAAAATATTAAATCCTGCTTTGGAATAGAGTGATTCGTAAACTTCAGCATGGACATATCCAAGCAAGGCATGACTGACTTCATCCTCATAGCCAAGTAAAAAATGATGTTCATCTTGAGATAATCTAGCTAGTTGACTAGCTGTGTCCTCTGGACTGAAAGAATAACCTAAAGCATCTTGGTTAATCTCACATATAGCATTCACATCTGTTTCTTGCAAATCTCTTATCATCTTATTCCTCCTCAAAAGAAATCTCTGGCAACTGTGCAAGAATGTCTTCTCGCTTAATCGTCCCCTGGCGTAAGATTTTCACCTTGTCTCCAGACAAATCCAAAATAGTCGAATCCTGTCCAGTCAGAAAAGCATCGTCTTCCAGACCCAGAACCTCTTGGTCAAAATCCTTCAGAATCTGTTCAAAGGTTACACCACTTGCCTGACCTGAGATATTGGCAGACGGTCCAATCAAGGGACCCGTATCTCTAATCAAATCTAGTGTAATGGGGTGACTGGGCATCCGAAATCCAACAGTCGCGAGACCAGAATTGACCCAATAGGGAACTCGGTCATTGGCTTCGAGAATAATGGTCAAGGGACCCGGTAAAAAGGTCTCTACAAGTTTTTGTAGATAAGTTGGATGATTCTTTGAAAAATGCAAGATGTCCTCTAGAGAGGCGATATTTAGATTGAGTGCCTTGTCTCTAGGACGACGTTTGAGCTGGTAAACATGATTAACTGCTTTTTCGTCTAAAGCCTCGGCAAAAAGACCGTAAACCGTCTCTGTAGGCAGAACGACAGCTCCACCATTTTCCAACTCTTGTCTAATCCTGTCCATCATCAACCACGACCATCCTATCTTGACCAAATTGGTCCTTGAGTGTTCTTACTCGCTTTTCAGGAAGATATTTCTTAAAAAGTTCAGGAACACTTTGACCTTGCTTGTATCCAATTTCAAGGTAAATCTTACCACCATCTTTGAGATAGTCTGTTGCATCTTCCGCAATTCTACGGTAAATAGCTAGGCCATCCTCGTCTGCAAAGAGAGCTAGATGAGGCTCCGAATGCAAAACATTCAAACCAACCTCTGACTCATCGTCACGAGAGATATAGGGTGGATTGGATACAATTATATCATATTTTTCAGAAATTTCTGCAAAACAATCAGATTTTTTAAAAAATATATTAAATTTTTGATTTTTAGCATTTTCGCTAGCTAAATCTAAAGCATCTTGGGAAATATCTGCTGCCACTACTGACCAATTGGGTCTGTTTTTTGCTAGAGCTAGAGCAATAGCTCCGCTACCTGTACCGATATCCAGAACTGAAAGATTCGTCTCAGGATTTTCAGCTAGAATGAGCTCCACCAACTCTTCTGTCTCTGGACGAGGAATCAATACTCGCTCATCAACTTTTAACTGTATTCCATAAAAATCTTCCTGTCCAATGATATACTGAGCTGGCTTGTGAGCTGCTAACTGTTGGTAAATCTCTTTTACAAATTGTTTTTCTTCTTCTGTTACCTCTTGTTGAAGGGTAAAGACAAAGTCTGTAAAGGATAAATTTTTAAGGCTTCGATAGACAAAAGAGAGGCTTTCTGCTTCCTCTCCTTGTCTTATCAACTTTTCTTCAAAATCTGAAAATAATTGAGCTAATTTCATTATTTGTTTAATTCTTCTAATTTTTGTGTTTGATCATAGAGCACCAAGGCATCCACAACTTCGTCCAATTTACCGGATAAAATGGTATCTAGTTTTTGGAGGGTCAAGCCGATACGGTGGTCTGTGACACGGTTTTGTGGGAAGTTATAAGTACGGATTCGTTCTGAACGGTCACCAGTTCCGATTGTCGACTTACGCTCAGCATCTTGTTCATCCTGAGCAATTTGTGCGAAGTGGTCAGCAACACGCGCACGAATAATCTTCATAGCCTTCTCACGGTTTTTCTGCTGGGTACGTTCTTCCTGCATCTCAACCTTGATATTGGTTGGCAAGTGAACGATACGAACGGCAGTTGCAACCTTATTGACGTTCTGTCCACCAGCACCTGATGCGTGGTAGATATCAACACGAAGGTCTTTTGGATCAATATCGTATTCTACTTCTTCCACTTCAGGCATGACAAGAACTGTCGCTGTAGAAGTATGTACGCGGCCTTGGCTTTCTGTCACAGGGACACGTTGCACACGGTGGGCACCTGATTCGTACTTGAGTTTAGAGTATACAGACTGACCTGAAACCATGGCAACCACTTCTTTGAAACCACCGACACCGTTCATAGAAGCCTCCATGACTTCAAAGCGCCAGCCTTGGGCTTCCGCATACTTTTGGTACATGGTGAGCAAATCCCCAGCGAATAGTGCTGCTTCATCTCCACCAGCTGCTCCACGGATTTCAAGGATGATGTTCTTGTCATCATTTGGATCCTTTGGAAGGAGCAAGATTTTCAGTTTTTCTTCGTATTCTTCTTTTTCAGCCTTGGCATCTTTGAGTTCTTGCTTGGCCATTTCTTCCAAGTCCGCATCTCCACCTGATTCCTTAATCATTTCTTCAGCGTCAACGATGTTTTGAAGGACTTGTTTGTACTCACGGTAGGCTGTTACTGTGTCACGAGTTGAAGCCTCTTCTTTTGAAAGCTCCATGAAACGCTTGGTGTCTGAAACGACATCAGGGTCACTCAGCAATTCTCCTAATTCTTCATAACGGTCTTCTACAGCTTGTAGTTGATCATAGATGTTCATTTTTTCTCCTTATTTCTCAATTGTTAAATCATAGATTGCTACTACTTCGTTCTCGGATATTTCCCCAGTTTCTTTGAATCCATAACTGAGGTAACAAGATCTTGCATGTTCATTTTCTGGCTCATAAGACAACCAAAGTTTATTTCCTAAACCTGCTGGCGCTGTCCGAACATAGTCTAGCACCTTATCCATAATTGGTTTAAAATATCCTTGATTTTGAAAATTCTTATCAATCATAAAACGAAATAGTAAATAATTTCCACTACTAATTCCGATCTTTTTATCATAAGCTAACATCACAAACCCTATGATTGCATCATTATCATAAACTGCCAATGGAGCCACAAAATCTTCATTTTTAGTGTAGACATATGCTTCAGCTAAACTAATTGTGTTAGTAGCAATAAATTGTTTTTGATATTCCTTAACATCCAAATTCAGAATATCAAAATAATTTTCCATTGTAACATCTCTTAGTTCAATTGTCATAGTCTTGTTCCTTTTTAGATGTTATCAGTGGGGCAAAATAATGTTTACGACAAACCGAGATATAGGTTTCATTCCCACCTATCTGGATCTGCTCACCATCATAGACTGGAAATCCGTCCTGCGTGCGCAAGACCATGGTCGCTTTTTTCTTGCAATACTGGCAAATGGTCTTGATTTCGTCAATCTTATCTGCTAAGAGCAAAAGATATTTTGAACCTTCGAATAGTTCATTACGAAAGTCATTTTTTAAACCAAATGCCATGACCGGTATATCTAACTCATCCACAACACGAGCTAGGTCGTAAACATGGTGACGCTTTAAAAACTGGGCTTCATCGACAAGTACACAATAGGGCTTTTCAGGTAAATCTCGGATGAACCCAAAGATATCCGTCGTTTCCTCAATAGCAACTGCTGGTCTTTTCATCCCAATTCGACTTGAAACATAGCCAACACCGTCACGCGTATCCAGAGCCGAAGTCATAATCACAACTCCCTTTCCTTGCTCCTCATAGTTATAGGCTACCTTAAGAATCTCAATCGTTTTGCCAGAGTTCATGGTCCCATAACGATAATACAACTGTGCCATGCTTCTATTTCACGTCCATTTCTAAATTTTTGCTACATTCTAGTATACCATATTTTCTCAAAGCTTTAAATGGCAAATTGTGGTAAAATAGAAGAAATCAAATAACTAGTGGAGGACGCAATTATGCCATTTGTACGTATCGATTTATTTGAAGGACGCACGCTAGAACAAAAGAAAGCCCTAGCCAAGGAAGTTACGGAAGCTGTGATTCGCAACACTGGTGCACCTCAGTCTGCTGTTCATGTCATTATCAACGATATGCCTGAAGGAACCTATTTCCCACAAGGCGAAATGCGCACTAAGTAAAGCTTAAGCAATATGCTTAGGCTTTTCTTTATAAGTGCCATTCGTTGAATAAAACACTATATTTTGTTACAATTTTAAGAGATATTAGTCAATACAAACAAATAAACTATAAAGGAATTAAAATGATTACACGGGAATTTGATACCATTGTAGCCATCTCGACGCCGCTTGGTGAAGGTGCTATTGGGATTGTTCGTTTAAGCGGAACGGATAGTTTTGCCATTGCGCAGAAAATCTTTAAAGGCAAGGACTTGAGTAAGGTTGACAGCCATACACTTAACTACGGCCACATTGTTGATCCTGTGACAGGGAAAGTCATGGATGAGGTTATGGTTGGGGCTATGAAATCTCCAAAGACCTTCACTCGTGAAGACATTATCGAGATCAATACTCACGGTGGAATCGCCGTAACCAATGAAATTCTCCAACTGGCTATCCGTGAAGGTGCTCGTATGGCAGAGCCTGGTGAATTTACTAAGCGTGCCTTCCTTAACGGTCGTGTAGACTTGACTCAGGCCGAGGCTGTTATGGATATTATTCGTGCCAAGACTGATAAGGCTATGAATATAGCGGTCAAACAATTAGACGGTTCTCTATCTGACTTAATTAATAATACTCGTCAGGAAATTCTCAATACCTTGGCTCAGGTTGAGGTTAATATCGATTACCCTGAGTATGACGATGTGGAAGAAGCCACTACTGCTGTTGTCCGTGAAAAAACTATGGAGTTTGAACAACTCTTAACCAATCTCTTAAAAACGGCACGTCGTGGTAAAATCCTTCGTGAGGGAATTTCAACAGCTATCATTGGTCGTCCCAATGTTGGGAAATCCAGTCTTCTCAACAATCTCCTTCGTGAAGAAAAGGCTATCGTTACAGATATTGCTGGTACGACACGAGATGTCATCGAAGAATACGTCAACATCAATGGTGTTCCTCTCAAATTGATTGATACAGCCGGTATTCGTGAAACAGATGATATCGTCGAACAGATAGGGGTTGAGCGCTCCAAAAAAGCTCTCAAGGAAGCTGATTTGGTTTTACTTGTCTTAAACGCCAGCGAACCTCTAACTGCCCAAGACCGACAACTTCTTGAAATCAGTCAAGATACTAATCGAATCATTCTTCTCAACAAAACTGACCTACCTGAGGCTATTGAAACTGCTGAGCTTCCTGAAGATGTCATCCGTATTTCAGTCCTCAAAAATCAAAACATTGATAAGATTGAAGAACGGATTAACAACCTCTTCTTTGAAAATGCTGGCTTGGTTGAACAAGATGCAACTTACCTATCCAATGTTCGCCACATTTCCTTGATTGAGAAGGCAGTTGAAAGCCTGCAAGCTGTTAACGAAGGACTTGAACTCGGTATGCCAGTTGATTTGCTTCAAGTTGATTTGACCCGTACCTGGGAAATTCTTGGGGAAATCACTGGTGATGCTGCACCAGATGAACTCATTACTCAGTTATTTAGCCAATTTTGTTTGGGTAAATAATTTGGGTAAATAATAAAAACTAGTTTAAAAAATGTTAGTCACCTAAAAAGAGGTTGGGACAAAAAGATCCCGACCTCACTTTTTATTATCAATCATAATTTGACGCGGTAGCTGATTGAACTTTTTGTTCGTCTTTTAGACTCCAAAAAGCTCCTAATCATCCTCGCGGGGCTGGGACTACGAAATCAAGACTTTGTCTATCGATTTCTGTCCCACCGCCTTTTCTTTCACCTTCTAAGTTATATCCTACCTTAGCAGAAATCTGAAACAAACCTTATACTCAATGAAAATCAAAGAGCAAACTAGGAAACTAGCCGCAGGCTGTACTTGAGTACGGCAAGGCAACGTTGACGCAGTTTGAATTTGATTTTCGAAGAGTATTACCAGTTCTTTTCTATTTTCACTTAGTCTTTAGGTAATTTGCCAGCTTTTTCAAGCATTTTTTTGATTAAATAAGGCATCTTGACATTTTCACGACCTTTTTTCTCAATTAATTTTTTAACAAATTCTGGCATTTGTAAATCTTGAGATTCATCTAAAATATTCTTAGTTTCATCCGAAGGGACTAATTCATCAAAGGTTTCTTCTTCTGGGAGGAATTCTCTAAATTCTTTATGTTCATTAGCTCGGATAATATTGACCAAGGCATCAATAAAACGAGAATCTGTATTTGGCATTGGTGGACGATGGTAGTTCACCTCCAATTCCTGACACAAGTCATGACATTCCACATCGTTGTCAAACAAGACTTCAATGTGCTCACTGATAAAACTAATAGGCACAAAAATATAATGCTCTGGATGTTCTTCCTGTTCTCTAAGATATTCCAGAACATCTGGCTTAATCCAAGGAATACCAATATCACTTTCACTCTGCCAAGTGTTGGTATATTGCTCTGGTTTCAAGCCTAATTTCTCAGCAATTAACTTGCTATTTTCGAAAATCTGGTCGATATAGGGATCACCAAAATCCAAGGCAAAAATGGGTACACTGTGGGCAGAAAAGATGACTTTAAAGCTATCCTGTTTCACCTTTTCTTTTAAAATCTTAGCAATTTCAGCTGTCCAATAGTTTAATAGTGCTTCTTCTTGATACCAGTCCTTAATAACTAAAAACTGAATTTGTTTGCTTTCCAGAAACTTTTCGTACCCCATGACAGAGTAAAAAGAATAGTGTGGCTCCAAAATCAAGCAAATACACTTTTCAATTCCATCTGCTTCCATTTGCCGAATCACATCTGGAATAAAAGGGGTTGAAAATTTATTGGCAAAATACACACTATATTCATTTCCTAACCTAGCTTCTACCAAAGCAACTTCTTCACGGGTAATTTTTTGAAGTGGAGTTCCTCCAATTCGAACATAATTATCATAGAGTGTTTGAATCTCGTGATCTTGAGGTCGAACTCCACGACGAATGTTGGTAAAAAAGTCGGCTACTCCTTCAAAGGTAATCTCTTCTGGTGAACCAAATGTCATCATTAAAATCGCTTTTTTCATATTTCCATCCTTGTGATATTTTTATCTTTTTTATTGTATCACTAAAGTAGCCATAAGTAAACGCTAACATAAGGATTTTATCTTCCTTCTGATTTTTGTTTTTCTCTTCTTTCTATGATACAATGGTTTTAAAAGAAGGAAAAAAGGAGTTTTTATGAAATACCCAACATTGTTGGAGCGTTTTTTGACTTATGTCAAAGTCAATACACGTTCTGACGAACATTCAACCACTACACCAAGTACCCAAAGTCAAGTAGACTTCGCAAGCAATGTCCTCATCCCTGAGATGAAACGTGTTGGTTTGCAAAATGTCTACTATCTACCAAACGGTTTTGCTATCGGTACTCTTCCAGCTAACGATCCTAGTTTGACTCGTAAGATTGGCTTTATCTCCCACATGGATACAGCTGATTTTAATGCTGAAGGTGTTAACCCGCAAGTTATTGAAAATTATGATGGCGGCGTTATCGAGCTTGGGAACTCTGGTTTCAAACTAGATCCAGCGGATTTCAAGAGCTTAGACAATTATCATGGACAAACTTTAATTACTACAGATGGGACTACCCTTCTAGGTGCTGATGACAAATCTGGTATCTCTGAAATCATGACAGCTATCGAATACTTGACTGCTCATCCTGAAATTAAACACTGTGAAATCCGTGTCGGATTTGGTCCTGATGAAGAAATCGGTGTTGGTGCCAATAAATTTGATGCAGAAGACTTCAATGTTGACTTTGCATATACAGTTGACGGGGGACCTCTTGGTGAACTTCAATACGAAACCTTCTCTGCTGCAGGTGCTGAACTCCATTTCCAAGGTCGTAATGTTCACCCAGGAACAGCCAAAGGACAAATGGTTAACGCCCTTCAGTTGGCGATTGATTTCCACAACCAACTTCCAGCTGGTGACCGACCTGAATTGACAGATGGTTACCAAGGTTTCTACCATCTCATGGATGTATCTGGTAGTGTAGAGGAAGCGCGTGCTAGCTATATCATTCGTGACTTTGAAAAAGAAAACTTTGAAGCGCGTAAAGCTGCTATGCAAGCTATCGCTGATAAGATGAACCAAGAACTTGGTAGTGATCGTGTTACTTTAACTTTGACAGACCAGTACTACAACATGAAAGAAGTCATTGAAAAGGATATGACACCAGTAACCATTGCCAAAGCAGTAATGGAAGACCTTGGTATCACACCAATTATCGAACCTATCCGTGGCGGAACAGACGGTTCTAAAATTTCCTTTATGGGGATTCCTACGCCAAATATCTTTGCTGGTGGTGAAAATATGCACGGACGTTTTGAATACGTTAGCCTTCAAACTATGGAACGTGCAGTCGACACCATTATTGGGATTGTAGCTTATAAAGACTAAAAAAGACGAGGTAGCGTTGCTACTTCGTCTTTTGCTTATTCTGCTACTTTTTCTGTTGATTCAGGAGTTGCCGCTATAGGTTTTGAGCTTGAATCATCTTGTTTATCACTTGCTGATTCTTTGTTTGTTTCAGCTAGGGCAGCTTTTGTTCTAATTTCTTGATTCAATACTAAGATTTCTTGAGCAACTGATAGAAGAGCTTGCTTGTCTTTGCTTGCTGCACTAAGCTTATCAAATAAGGCGTCCACTTTTTCAAAGTCAGCATCAGAACCATTATTCATTTCTAAATAAGTATGAAGGGCAATGACACCATTATAAAGTTTTTGGTAGAGAACTAAAACCTCTGGGTCCTGGTTGACATTCTCATGTTCATTCTGAATGGTTTGTGAAATGCGTTTCAGAAGATCTTGGACTTGCATGTTCAATTCATCTAGGTCAGCATCCTCTTTGTCAAAGGCAACTTTCAGATTCTTCACTTCGTCAACAAGTGAAGCTTTAACACCTTCTTCTTTCACTTGGCTTACCAATTCTACAGCTTTTGTTAAAAGTCCTGCCACCTGACCTTTTAAGACATGGTTACTTTGTTCCTCAGGTTTAATATCATCATACAAACCTTTCAAGAACTCATAGACTGCAGTTTTAGCACTATGTCCATCCACTTTTTCTGTATCTAAGATTGTTTCAGAAGCCTTGCTTGCAACTGGCTCATTTTTCAGTGCTTCTTCTACTTCCAGTTTTGTTTGATAGATTTCTGGGAAGAGTTTGTTCAAGTCAGTTGCCTTAAGGAAGGATTGTGACTGATAAAGTGTCCACGTTAGGTTGGCAACTTTATCTCGTAACTTGTCATTTAAGCGACCGTCAGATAGATGTTGGTAGAAATACTTGATGTATTCTACTGTTGTAACTCCAGTACGGTCATTAAAATCTTGCAAAGCTTGTAACTTAGCTTCAACTGCATCTAAACCTGCTTCATCTTGGGCTAGTTTATTTTCTTGAAGCTGAGTCAATAAATCTTTCTTAGGAAGTCCATAAGCATCTGTGTCTAAGGTATTAATCTTATCTACTAAAGCTTGATATTTCTTGTCTAAAGGACTGATTTCTGTTGGTTTGACACTTGAGTCAATGTGAATATACTGCTTATCAAACAAATCCAAAGCTGCCAAATAACCTGCAGTAGAGTTGGTTGATAGCTTCTTCATATTCTCAGAAAATTGACCCAAAGCAAGTTCAATTTGTCTTTGTAAAATTGGTTTATCTTTATAAATTTCGCGACTTTCTGCCAAGAGTTGATCAATCTTATACTGGACTGCTTTTTCATCAAAGGCACCAGGTTGGTAAGTTGACTGTAATGCAGGAATTTTGTTTTTCAAAGCGACTTCATAACCTTTAGTTTGAACCTTGATGTAGTGGTTGTGATCACCATGAGGGATAACAAAGCTACCATTTTCAACCTGCAAGCTATAAGGAGAAACACCATCACGTAGAGCGGTTGTATAGAGTTCGTTTAGGAAATCAAGCTCTGCATCACCTGTTTGGAGAGGAATGCGAACGTGTTCCTTTCGAACTGCATAAGGGTGAATGTGAGTTGGGTCATAAGCCTGGTCTGGATTTCCAAATACAAAGAATCCATTTGAAATTCGGATCGCTTCAAGCGGAACACCATAAGTTTTAGAGATATAAGCTATCTTTTCTTCATCGCTGGCATCTCGAGAGAAACTTTCTACAGTCTTGGCAAGAGGTTTTACAGGCTCTGCCTGATGGTGCCCATGCAAATGCTCTTGCGCTGCCTTAATCTGCTCTGCTGACAAATCTTTTTTAAAGAAATAGTGAGCATGGTCTCCATGTGAAACCACAAAACCTTGCTCATCCTCACTGATCACTCGGTCAGCATCGAATCCGTGATCGTGGTCTTCACCATGGTGGTGATCATGCCCGTCTTCATCATGGTGCTCATCTGATGGATTAGGTTTAACTTCGGTTTTACCTTTCAAGTGTTCCTGAGCTTCTTTAATCTGTTGAGCCGTCAAATCTTTCTTGTAAAAATAATGATTGTGGTCTCCATGAGAAACGATAAAACCTTGCTCATCTTCACTTATAACACGATTAGTATCGAATCCATGATCGTGGGGATTGTCATGATTGTGGTCATGGTCATGGCCTTGTCCTTCGCCTTCCTGACCATGATGACCCGGCTCTTCTTGGTCGTGTCCATGGTGGTTATGATCATGATTCTCTCCATCTTCATGGTCATGGTTGTGCTCATGATCTTCACTAGGTTTACTTGGAGTTTCTACAGGATTTGATGGTGTTACAAGACCTGAAAGTGGCATCAAACGAGCAATCTTTTGTTCCAAAGCAGACATACTACTATAGGGAATGAAATGGTAGTGATTACCGTGTGGAATGGCCACCCCTGATGGTGTACGACTGGTAATTTTAGCTGGGTCAAATACCAAACCATCAGATTCTCGATAGCGTTGACTAACTGGTAAAGCATATAACTGAGCAAGAAGACTTTGAAGGTCGTCCGCTTGAGCTACTGGTTTGTTTGTAGCTGAGTTATCTGCTTGAGGACTTGGTTCGACACTTGGATTCGGTTTATAGTCCGTCACACTCGGTTGACTTCTCCTGCCAGCCAGATAGGCTTGTGCAGCAGCCAACTCGCTTGAGGAAAGTGCACCCTTTGGAACGTAGTGATAATGTCCACCGTGAGGAACGATATAGGCATCACCTGTATCTTCAATGATATCTGCAACATTAAAGACATAACCATCATCCGTTGTATATCGGCCTTGAGCTCGTGCAGCAAGGACTTCCTTAGTTTCATTTCCTCTGTCTGATGTGCCTTCCCGTTTCTGACGCTCAATTTGGTCTTTGGTACGAACATTATCTGCATGGCTAGCATCTTTTAGATAGACATAGTATTTGCCATCAACTTTGATGATATAGCCACCTTTAATCTCATTGACAATATCTTCATCCTTCAGCTGATAGTTTGGATCTTTCATGACCAGTTCTTCACTAAAGATAGCATCATAAGGCACCTTACCATTATAGTAATGGAAATGGTCGCCGTGTGAAGTCACATAACCTTGATCAGTGATTTTGGTAACAATCTGTTCAGCTTCTATGCCTTCCTTCTTGCTAACTTGGTCTGGTGTCAGAGTTTCATTATTTTTAGCTTCAGACTCTTTACCATCAACGTAGGATACACGGTTGTCATCTTTTTTCTCAGGTGCTTGATGTTGATTTAAAGCATAAGCACAAACACTTAAGGCAAGGACCACTGCAGATCCCGCTAGATATTTTTTATTAATCTTCATAATCTCCTCATTTCAATTCTTCAGCTAAGATAGCCATATTTTCTTCTAAATTTTCCAAGTAGGACTTGTCATTTTGTGGGTCTGCCTCTAAAGGATTGAGGGTTTTAAGACTCACACCTGTTGATTTGACAAGAGTGTCCGCTACCTTAGATGATGCATTGCTCTCTGTAAAGATGGTTTTGACCTTATAAGTCTTTACAAATTCCTGTATTTCTGTTAACTGTCTTGGGCTTGGTTCTTGGTCAGGAGAGATACCTGCAATACCAAGTTGATTTAGACCAAATCGTTTTGCCAAATATGAAAAGGCTGTGTGTTGGGTCACAAATGTCTTTTGATTAGCTTTTTCAAAGATGGGTTGGTATTTCTTGGTCAAATCATGAGCTTTAGCACTAAAACTTTGTGCATTTTTCTGATAAGTATCCTTGTTAGCACTGTCTAGTTCAGATAACTTATCAGCAATAATCTGTGCTTCTTCTGCGACCTTTTCAGGATCTAACCAAGTATGAGGATCGTACAAGGTCTTCTCATCAATCCCATCTCCAGCTTCCATATCTTCTAATCCAGGCACGCGCTCCAAGGTCATCCCCTCAGATGCTTCTAAGACCTTTACCTTGGACTTTTGCAAGCTTGGATCCAAACTTCCCGCCCAAGATTCCAAGGTATGGGAATGATAGACGAAGACATCAGCATCATAGATGGCCGCAATGTCATTTGCTGAAGGTTCGAAGGAATGGATACCAGAACTAGACTGAATCATCCGCACATCATTTAGATCACCTGAAATTTCTTTGACCATGGCATAAACAGGATAAAAACTAGTCACAATCTTCATCCCCTTAGTTTCATCACTCTTGTCTTGACTGGTCTTCTGTCCACATGCTCCTAAAACGAGAGCAAGGAAGGTAAGCATGAGCCATAGGATACTTCTTTTTTTCATAACAACTCCTTAACTAGTATTTAACCATTTAATTAACTAGTAAACATTTTATCTTTATTTAGAAAATATGTCAAGAATTTTTACACAATTTCATAAAAAAGAGAACAGAATCCATATTCTGCTCCCTTTTTATCTTCTATAGTAGTTGTATAGTTACTTACTCTCCTTTAGCAAGACTAATAGCTTTTCAGCTTCTGCCATAATAGTATTGTTGTCCTGAGAACCAAATGACAGGTTATTTTTTAATCCTGTGAGAGTTTCGTTGGCATTGGACTTAAGAATTGGATCCTGAATCTTTTTAAGTAACTCTTCCGCCTCTCTCAGTTTTTCTTCAACCTTTTCAGTTTCAACTTGAGGTTCCTCTGGTTCCGATGATGATTCTTCTTCAGATTCCTCTGGTTCTTTTGGTTTTGGAGATTCTGCTTTCTCATTTTTCGGTTTTTCTTCGCGAGGTTTTTCCTCCTCAATTTTTTCTGTCTGAGGTTTCTCCTCTGTTGGTTTCTCTGTTTGATTGCTAGCAGCTTGACTATTGTGGTTTCTTTGAACATGGTCGCTCGCATTGCCCCAACCACTATCTGAATGCGGACGTTCGTTTGGATGTTCGACATAATACTTCACAGTTTCAAATAGCTCTTCTAAAGTATACCCCTTAGGTGCCTCATAAAGTCCTTCGTCAAACCACTCAAATTTGATGTTATGGTAATGGTCATAATGAGGTATAATCAAACTTCCATTTTTAACTTCCACAGTATGTTGGAGATTGTAAGGCATACGATCAAGTGGTACCTTCTTAGCTGCTTTTACTCGATTGTAAATCGCTTCTGCTCCCTTAGCTTCAGTATTTCCTGAACTTTGATGATTTGTTGAAGGAGGTGTCAAACCTTTCTCTTTAGCGTAAGCTTGACCTGCTGCTCTTTCAGCTTCAGACAAACTATCTTTCTTAATCCAATGACTGTGGCTCATATGCGGAGTTACATAGGCATCCCCCTCATCACTGGTGATATCACGGGGATCAAAGATATAGCCATCTTCTGTTGTATACTTGCCTGCCAACTTGGCTACTTGAATCTCATCATCTGTGTAAGTTATTTGTGCATTTGGTTTTCCTAAACGTTCTGGATGACGAATCGGCGCTAGAAAAGCAAGGATATCATCAACTAACTTGACTTTATCACTTGACTCATCGTTGAGACGTTCCAATAGTCTATCCAAACCGTCAAAATCAGCTTGGCGCCCTTTATTGGAAATCAAATCTTGATGAACTGTTGCTAGTAAATCATAAACTTTGTTGTAAAATTTTTGATCACCAGATGCAAGATTGGTTTTCTTAGCTCCTAACTCATGAGACAAACTTTCTTGTTTGGCAAGTTTATCATCAATGGCTACAACAGTTTCTACTGAAAGTTCCTTGGTAGAAATATAACGCGAAATTCCATTCTCTTCGAAGACATAACCATCAACCACCTTTCGAATCGCCTGTTTTACCAATTTCCCATCAATTGGATTACTTGGAGCTGGTTGAGGATTTGGTACAGGTTGAGGACTTGGTATTGGGGTAGGCTCTGGAACAGGGATTGGATTTGGAAGACTTGGAGTCGGAATTGGTTTTAATTCTTTACCACCTGCAGTTGTATGATTTCCTTGATAATTTTCAGAAATCATTCTCGCAATCTTCTGCTCTAAATCAGACATTTGAGAATAAGGGATAAAATGATAGTGATCCCCATGAGGTACCGCTACCCCATTTGCTGTTCTTTTCGTAATTTGCGCTGGATCAAAGACAAGCCCATCTGATTCCACATGTCGTTGGCTGAGTGGCAAGGCATAAAGTTGTTTCAAAAGACTAGATACGTCTTCACTTGGACTTGCTTGATAACTATTATCCACTTGTGAGCTAACAGTTGGAGCCCATCTTCTAGTATTTGCCTCAACATTGCTTTGATTAGTTTGTCTATATGTACTACTATTCGAAGAATCTGATGAGCTATTGCTAGAAGAATTTGTTGAAGGACGATAGCCAAGTGAGCTTGTTTGGCCACCTTTACCAGATAGGAAGGTTTGGGCCGCAGCTAATTCACTGGCAGACAAGTCACTCTTAGGAATATAGTGGAAATGATTGCCATGTGGAACGATGTAAGCATCGCCAGTATCCTCAATAATATCACTTGCATTAAAAACATAGCCGTCATCCGTTGTATAACGTCCCTGAGCCCTTGCTAAGGTAACTTCATTGCTAACTTTTGTTCCGCCACCATGTCCATGTTCCTGCTTCTGACGATTGATCTCATCCTTACTACGAATATTTTCTGCATGGGATGCATCTTTGAGGTATACATAATAGCGACCATCAACCTTAATGACATAACCACCCTTGACTTCGTTGACAATATCCTCATTTCGAAGTTGATAATTCGAATCCTTCATCAAAAGTTCTTCGCTGATAATAGCATCATAAGGAACCTTGCCATTAAAGTAATGATAATGGTCCCCATGTGAAGTTACGTAGCCTTGATCGGTAATCTTAACGACAATCTGCTCAGCATTGATCCCCTCTCGCCGACTAACTTCATCTGGCGTCAGATTTTCAGTCTTAGTACTAGCCTGATTCCCTTCTATATAAGCTACACGATTAGGCTCTTTGCTAGTCTGTACCGCTTGGAAACGCCCCAGTTCATAACTTGAAAGGCTTAATGCTAAAAGAGCTACCGAACCAAGAACATATTTTTTATTGATTTTCATCTAAACACACTTCCTATTTCATTTATTCGTTAAATAAAGAACTACACTTTTTCCTAAAGAACTTCCTTAACTGGTTAATTATATAATTGAAAAACGAAATCACTTTTAAAACTCCTCCTATTTTCTATATTTCAAAGAAGATTTGAGAGAGTGAGTTACCTCTTTATGTGCTTAACCAGTTATTTAACTAGTTAATAGTTTACTCCTATCACATAAATCTGTCAAGAATTTTTTTGACTTTCAGGTAAAATCTAGATAAAAAAGAGGAATATCCCCTAGTATGAGATAGATTCCTCTTTATAATATTTTAGTGTTGAAATGGCATAAAATCCGAAACAAAGGAAATGTTATCCTTATCTTCTGCGTTGACAAAATTTAAAAATAGCTTTTGAAATTCTTCAAATTCATAGTCTGAATGACAAATCCACTCCTTACCCGTCGAGACATACCATTTTCCAAGACTTGCAAGTTGCTCTTTGGTCAAGGATGGTACATGAGAGCAATGTTCAAAGTTAATAATATAAACTTTTTCATAGATTGATTTGATAAAATCTTTCAGCATAAACTTTCCTCGCTTAAATTCTATACCTAATAACTAGTTGTACTATTCAATCACTTGGGTTTCAGCTAGTTTCTTGTACCAGTGAGCTGATTTCTTCGGATAGCGTTCTTGTGTTTCAAAGTCTACATAGAAGAGACCATAGCGTTTTTCATAACCATTTGACCATGAGAAGACATCCATAAGTGACCAGATGAAGTAGCCTTTGACTACTGCTCCATCAGCAATGGCATCTGAAATAACTTCCATGTGTTGTTTCACATAATCAATACGGCCATCATCGTAAACAGTGTTATCAACGAATTCATCCTTGTAACCAAGACCATTTTCTGTGATGTAGATTTTCTTGTAGTTTGGATAATCCTTTTTCACACGCATGATTTGGTCGTATAATCCTTGAGGATAGATAATCCAGTCCCAGTCAGTACGAGGTACATAGTCAGGAGCTACACGACGACCAACACCCTTGATCTGGTATTTAGAGCTTCCTTTTTCACCTTTACCATTGTGGATGATCTCAGTTTCACCATCAAAGGCTTCCATCCAGTCACTCATGTAGTAGTTAATTCCAAGGAAGTCGTTCAAATCTTTAGCTGCTTCAAGTGCTGCAAAGTCTTCGTCACGAAGATCCAAGCTGCCACCATTTACTGATAAGATGTGGTTTACACCTTCCATTGTTGCATCTGAATAGTGTCCAAGGTATGTAGCATCCAAGATAAATTTGTTGTGGATGATATCTTCCAACTCAGCAGCACGAACGTCTGCAGGATTTTTAGGATCCAATGGATACTTAGTTGGAAGGGCGTGAACAACACCGATTTCACCTTTATATCCTTTATCTTTATATAATTTTACAGCGCGCGCATGAGAAACCATCATATTGTGGTGCGATTGGAATACTTTGGCAAGGTCATACTGAATGCCTGGAGGGAATTTACCTACCAAATATTGACCATCTCCGATAGGGCCGATTTCATTGAAAGTAGTCCAGTAGTTGACTTCTGGAAATTCTTCGAAACAGAAGGCAGCATAATCTACAAAGTGTTCGATATTCTCACGATTCAAGAAGTCTCCATTTGAGTGAAGAGCTTCAGGTGTATCAAAGTGATGAAGAGTTACGAACGGTTCTACATGACGTTTATGACATTCTGCAAATAAGTTATGATAGAATTCTACCCCTTTCGGATTTACTTCACCATAACCAGTTGGGAAAATACGTGACCAAGCAATAGAAATACGAATACCATTTACACCATATTCTTCTGCTAATTTTAAGTCTACTGGATATTTATGGTAGAAATCACTCGCTGGTTCAGCTGTATACCAATAGTTATCAGCTAAATATTTATCCCATGCAACTGGTCCTTTACCATCTGTATGTGTAGCACCTTCTGCTTGATAAGCCGCTGTTGCGCCACCGAAAATAAAATCTTTTGGAAGTGTTTTTGTCATTTTTTCACCTATTTCTTGATTGGATAAAATGAAAAGTGAGGGGAGAGGAGTTAGTGAGCCATCCATCTCCATCTCACTTCTTGTAGCAAGTCACCGAATTGTGACATAAGGAGGTAAAAACGATATTTTTTTACCGACGAATTAACAAGGCGATTAGGAAATTCGCCATAGCGATTTCCGTAATGATAGGAGACTGTTTTACAGTCCCTATCATTAATCGAATTGCGCTTGAACAAATGCAAGAGCACCTTTACCATCACGAGTCAACTTGATGTATTGAGCTCCTTCAGTCTTAGCCAATTTGATTCCAAGTTTATCTGTTTCAGCCTTCATGTCCTCATAGTTTGAAGCGACCTGTGGTGCCAAGATAACCAAATCAAACTCAGGTAGCATCTCACGGTGAGCTCCATAGCCACCCGCTGCAGCTTTAACTGGCACCTTATATTCTGCTGCTGCTTTGTTCAAGGCGTTGGCAAGAAGACCACTTGTTCCTCCACCCGCACAAAGAACGAGTACGTTTGTTTCTTCAGTGATTGTATTTTGTGCTGATTCTACTCCAGCTTTTTCAAGGATAGCATCAGCTTTAGCAGTATTGAAGTTTGCTGCTACTTTTTCTTTTAATTCATCGTTGGCTTTACCAGAACGTTCTTCTTCAAGAATTTGTTCGTCATAAACTTTAAGGAATGGATAGTAGATTGCAATATCCACTACAATTAACAATGCTGCAAGAGCAAATGACAAGAATTGGAAGTTTGTACCAAGAACAATACCAAGAGGCCCTGGTGTAGTCCATGGAAGGTTGGCAGTAAAGGAGTTCATGCCAAGAGTTTCGATAAAGAACTTAAAGATCCATACGTTTGCAATAGGTGCGAAGATAAATGGAATAAAGAAGATTGGGTTCAAAACAAGTGGTGCACCAAACAAGATTGGTTCGTTTACACCGAAGAATGTAGGAACTACTGAAGCACGTCCAATAGCACGATTTCGTTTCGATTTACACAACCACATAAACATGAATGGAACCACAAGAGTTGCTCCTGTACCACCCATGGTAACGATAAACATTTGTGTACCAGATGTAAGGATCTTATCAGCGTGCATACCTTGTTGAAGAAGGTTCAAGTTGACTTCGGCATTTGCATATGTAATCGCTGCAATCGCAGGTTCAACGATAGATGGGCCGTGAATACCGACAAACCAGAAGAAGGCAAAGGCACCAAAGATAATTGTAATACCAAGATAACCGTCTGCTGCTGAGAAAAGAGGTGCAAAGAACTTACCGATTGATTCTGCAACGCTTGCACCAACAAATTGACGAGCGAGCAAGTCAAGAGCATAAAGAGAAACAACTGAAAGCGTAAACGGAATAACGTCTTTAAAGACTTGTGAGATATTCGGTGGAACTTCGTCAGGCATGCGAATAGTAACGTTGTTCTTCACACAAACCTTATAGATAGCTACAGTTACAAAAGCTGCCAGGAAGGCTGAAAGCAACCCTTTTGTTCCAAGGAAACCAGTTGCAAAGCCACCCTCGATTGGGTCAGCTGCTAACATCAACAAACCAACAATAGCCGCCAATAGCGTTGACATATAGTTGATTTGGTTGGTTTTCTCCATACTACGATTGACGGAGTCTGTTAAAGATTTAGCAGTGGTACCAGCTACCAAGACTGCTAGAATCCCCATAGAGTAGCTGTAAGGTTTCATCAAAAGTGCTACTACTTCATCAGACCATTTAAAGCCCCAAGAGTTTGGAACAAAAGCAATCAAGATAAAAATACTTGAGAAGAGAATGACTGGCATTCCTGCGATAAATCCATCCCGAATAGCACGAAGATAGATATTTCGAGATAGTTTTTCAAAGAAAGGTTTTCCTTTCTCAATATAGGCAATTAACTTATTCATTATTTAGCTCCTCTTTTATAAAGTTCAATTAAATGATGCATCAAATCTTTTAGCAAGATTGTTGTCATCAGGTGATCTTGGCCATGCATCATGGTCACACTATAGGCTAAATCTTCACCTGCAGCTTCCTTGGTTAAAAGACTCGTTTGCGCGTGGTGTGCTTCAGCGATACAGCTACCAGCTTCCTCAACTAAGCTATCCGCTTTCGCAAAATCACCAGCTTCTGCAGCTTTCAGAGCTTCTAAGAGTTTTGAACGAGCATCGCCAGCATAGGCAACAATCTCAAAACCTAACAATGTTACTTCTTCTCTATTCATGATAGAATTCTCCTTATATAATTTTTAGTAAATATTATGACAATAAACGTTGGATGTGTAGAACAAGATAAACTCGTTCACTTTTGTAGAGATCAAGACCAGTTTCCTGAGCAATGACCTCATAAATTTTACTACCAATCTCGAATGCTTCTGGATAGGTATTCTTTATATGTTCTTCCATATCGAGCAAGGATTGATTATCATCGCGACTACGATCCAGATAATCCAAGAAATAATTGAGATGAATCATAAAGCGGTCGTAGAAATTATTATTTTCAGGTGTTCGCTGGATTTTATAACTCTTCAAAACGCTTTCGACCCTCTTTAAAATTTCCTTTCTCTTATCAATCGACTCAACAACTTCGACTTCATTCTCACCTTCGGCGTTGATGAAATGATAAGCGATACGAATGATTTCGTCTTCAGGAAAATTTTCTGTCAGTTTTTGACGATAAATTTCAAAAGCTTCTTGTGCAATTTGAAAAGCGATAGGATATTTTGCAGAAATATCAGGCAAGTTACTATCCTTATAGCGTCCTTGGCTAATAGCCTGATAAGAACAATAGATATGGTCTGTCAGAGTGACGTATAGATACTCTTGGACAGGATATTGATATTTTTTAGAAAGATTATCAATAATCTCATAAGTGACCGTAATAAAATCAAGCGGTACATCCTTGAGAAGAGCCATAAAATTTTCTCGCGACTCTTCTGTTTTCATCCGAAAAACTTTTTCGACCTGATCCTCAGAAATCAAATCTCCCTTCTTCTTACCGAACGAAATACCCTTACCAACTACGATCAACTCCTCTCCCTTGCTATTCCGCACGAGAGAAACATTGTTATTCATTGGATTTAATATCCGATACATGGCAACCTCCTTGCCCTATTATTAAGTTTTGTGAGCATAAAAAATGACCACAAATGAACTCAGAAAATATACCTCTGAGTCATCTGTGATCATGCCTAATATTACTTAGTAACACTCACTTTGTATTAACTTGTGACTTTAGTATATCACAAGAATGATTTTTTGTAAACCTTTACATACAACTTTTTTTAAAATTTTATGCTAGGTTTTAGGACATAAAGGGGGAAGTTTACACTCGTTCAGTCCATGAAGTAGCTGTTGTTTGAAGAACCTTGTTAAGTTCATCAATATTTTCAAATCCAGTTGTACGAAGCCATTCACGAGCTGCTGCTTCACCATCTTTGATGTAAGCTTCAACTGATCCAGCCCATGTTGCACGTCCACAAAGAACTCCGTTGAAGTTTGCGCCTGATTCGTGGGCAAAGACAAGAGTTTCTTGGAAGAGCTTAGCGGATACACCTGCACTCAAGTAGATGTATGGAAGGTTAGTTGCTTCATCTTGCGCTTTGAAGAAAGCAGCTGCTTCTTCACGTGTATGAACGATTTCTCCATCACCAAAGCCTTCAACATATTTCACGTTAACTGGAACTTCTACTTTCAAGACATCGATGTTGAAACGTGGGTCTGAGAAGACTTTCATAGCACCGATAACTTTATGTGGTTTTACTTTAGCGTATTCAGCAGAACCTGCATCAGCAATTTTTTCATCGTAAGCAAGGATTTCAAGGAAGAATGGAATATCTTCTGCCACACACTCAGAACCAATACGTTCGATATAGGCTTGTTTTTGTTGGTTAAGTTCGTTAGAGCTATCTACGTCATAGTAAAGCAAGAACTTAACAGCATCTGCACCTTGTTCTTTAATGCGTTTTGCAGACCAAACATCCAAGCAGTCTGGCAAGCGTTTTGTACTTGTTGTGTCGTATCCTGTTTTTTCATAAGCAAGGAGCAGACCTGCTTTTTCATCAAGAGCTTTAGTCGCTGGAAGTCCATACTCAGGGTCAAGAAGCATTGATGAAGCGTATTTAGTCAATTCATCCGCTACCAAGACTTTAAGTTCTTCCATTTGAGCTACTGTTGGCTCCTCTGTTTGGTATTGAGCCATGAGGCGTTTCAAAGCACCACGTTGGTCAAAAGCAAGAGCTGAGATGATACCATTTTCGTCTGAGAGTTTTTCCAAACATGCACGTTTATTTTCTGTTAAAACCATTTTATACCTCTTTCACTACTAGTTGATCATATAGACCTTGATAGTTAGCCATATTGACATGACCGGTCATTTTTTCTTGAGCATTTAGCATACCAAGGACATTCGCCTTAGTCAGCAATTCTTGATCAGATTCTTTATGGAAAAGACCTGATGCAATACCTGCAACGGTTGAATCACCTGACCCAACTGGGTTTACAACTTGTATTCTTGGAATATCCACTTTATAGAAAGTGTCCCCGTGTTTTGCAAAGGCACCATTAGCACCTAAGGAAACGATGATCCACTCAATTCCTTCAAATAGGGGCTCTTGAAGAACCTCTTTTAATTCATCCAAGTCTTTAGAAATTTCTCTACCCAAAAGTTGAGACAATTCTTCATTATTTGGTTTGATAACCGTTGGTTTATGTGGAGATTCAAGAACCGCCTGAAGTGCAGCTCCTGAACAGTCCAAGACAACAGGTTTACCAGCTTGGTTAGCAAGTTCAACTAGACTAGCATAATAGTCAACAGGAAGTCCTGCTGGTAGACTACCTGAAATGGCTACTACCTCTACAGTCTCTAAAAGTTCTTTGAAATGAGCCAAGAAATCTTGACCTTCTTTTTCTTGAACTTCAGGACCTTTTTCTAGGATTTCTGTTTGATTTTCTCCATGTAGAATTGCGATACAGTTACGAGTTTCCCCTTGGATAGAAAAGAAACGTTTCGAAACTTTATCATCAATATTTTCAACTAGAAAATCACCTAGTTTACCACCAACAAGTCCAGTTGCGACTACAGAATCACCAAATTCTGATAGAACTCGTGTAACATTGAGACCTTTTCCACCCGCTGTTTTCGTAACATCGACAACACGGTTGACAGTGTCAATTTTTAATTCATCCAAAGGATAGGAAATATCAATGGATGGGTTCATTGTGACTGTTAAAATCATGAGTCACCTCTTAGTCGTGGTATTCACCGCGATCCCATTTTTCAAGGAACTCTGTAAAGAAGTTGGCATCCGTTTGATGATCGTTATGAGTTTCAACGTGTTGGATTTTAGCGATCAATTTTTTGTTTTCTTCTGATGGTTTGTATTCAGCATTGATGAAAGCTTCAATGATATCACACATGAGCAACTCACCAGTGATTTTACCACCAAATCCGATAACATTGGCATTCAATTGTTCTTTTGCATAAAGAGCTGTTGTCATATCACGAACCAAAGCAGAACGAACACCTGGAACCTTGTTAACAGCGTTATTGATACCTACACCAGTACCACAGATACATACACCAAGATCAGCTTGGCCACTAACTACTGCTTCACCAACTTTTTTACCAAAGATTGGGTAGTGAGTACGAGCGTGGTCATAAGTACCAAAGTCGATGACTTCATGTCCTTTTGATTTCAAAAATTCTGAAACCGCCATTTTTTCATTTGTTACGATGTGGTCACATCCAATTGCAATTCTCATTAGTTATTCCCTCCGTTTAATTATATAAATCTAATATCATTTATCCTTACTCAAGAAAAATCAAGATTAGCTTAGGAAGCGAGCTGCGAGCATAACTGAGGTTAGCTAAAGTGAGCTGACGACAGATTATCTTGATTTTTGAAGAGTATTAGCACATTTTGTTCAACATGTCGACACGGATTTGGTGACGACCGCCGTCATACTTACCATTTACAAAGCCTTTAGCGATATTCTTAGCCAATTCGTCACCAACAAGTTGAGCACCCATAGTAATCATACGTGAGTTGTTGTGACCACGAGTCATATAAGCTGAACGTTCGTCAGAAACTTCTGCAGCAACCATTCCTTTGATTTTAGTTGCAACCATAAATGGACCTGCACCATAAGCATCAATGACAATACCAAGATTTTGTTCTTCTTTTTTAACTTCTTCAGCAACTGCAAGAGTTACATCAACGAAGTCTTGACCTTCAGCTGTAACATCCACAACGTGGAAGTTTTCTTTTTCCAAGAAATCTTTAACGACTTCTTTCAATCTCAAACCTGCAGCATCTGCACCAATAACAATAGACATATTGTATACTCCTTTTTTATAATAGACCAGTAAAAATTTTTTGGTTCTGGAAAGAAAATGACCATCACCAAACAGTTACTAGTAGTTTTTGTTGACTATTTTAGTTTAAGAATGATTCATCTAATCACTCTTAAAAACTTCTCCTAAGAGAAATTGGAAGAATAACTTGTTAAAACAAACACAAATTGTTCTTTGTAAACATAATATACTACGATTGTTTAAAAAAGTCAACAGTTTATGTTTGTTTTTGTTTATTTTTATAAAATTTCGATATCAAAACCAATTTGATCACTTTGACCTGGATTTAAAATTCGAACATTTTTCTTATCCTCTAGATGATCGCCCTCTTCAAGTGATGTGGACAAACCTGACCAAGGTTCCAGAGCAAGGAAGGGACCTTTATTAAGAGTTGACCAAACGATGAGGTTTGGAAACTCTTTAAAGTCTAGTTTTAATCCCTTATCATGCTTACGTGACCTTAAAGAAACAGAGCGAGACGCTAATTCATCTAATGTCACAGCATCATAGCTAAAGAAATCATAATTTAGATCTAATTCCTTTTGATCCTTTAGCCAGCCACTTCTATCTTGAAAATCCAACATCCCTGTTTCTGGGAATGGTTTAGGAACTGTACAAGTTTCTGGCTTTTCAAATTCAAGATAGTAATCTTCATAGGCTTCATCATCAAATAAAGGACAGTTAAAACCAGGATGTCCACCAATAAAGTATGGCATTTTTTTATCTGTTTCCTTATTAGTAACTTGATACTGAGTACGGATTGTCTTTCCAGTAACTGTATAAGTTATTTCTAGACGAAAATGATAGGGATAATTCTCATACATTTCTTGGTCATCTTCGATCGCAAAAGTTACAGAATTCTCTGTTTGTTCTACTAAATCAAATTCTTTTTTTCGAACCAATCCATGACGTGGAATTTTACCTGTTACTTGACTACCATCTGCTTGATGATATAAGACAGTATCATTTCTAACGGATCCACAAATTGGAAATAAAACAGGTGCTTGTCCACTCCAGTAAGTTGGATCTCCTTGCCACAAGTACTCAATTCCATCCTTGTCTTTTATTGAAGTAAGTGCACCTCCAAAGGTCTGAAATTGTACATTTAACTGATCTGATTTTAATTCAATCACTAGGGTTACCTCCATTAATTTTTTCCCTAAAAAAACTAGATTGCCGACTCCATACTTGGAAACTGACAACCTAGTTTTTACAATTTACATTTTTAGGAGCGAATTATTTTGCATTAGCTGCATATTCTTCATTACGTTTGATCATTTGTTTTCTGTACCAAGCAAAGATACCAATATAGAAAGCAAGGAATACTACAGCACCAAGGATTGCTTTGATATCACCTGTTGTAGTGTTACCAATTGTCCAACCAAGAAGTTTTTCGATTGGTCCTTCAAGTGTTGAGTGAGTAATAAGCTGAGTTTGGCTTACACCTTCTGGGAAGGCACCTACACCTTTAGCAAGTTCTGTTGCAAATGGTGCAATAAGTGTTCCTGAAAGAAGGAAGAGTGGCAACAAAAGTGTTCCGAAGATAATCATACGGAGCAATTTACCGCGAGTAACTACCAAGAGGGCTGGAGTTACACCCATAGCGATGATACCAGCAAGTGGCAAGATACCATTTCCGACTTTAGAAAGAAGCACAGCTTCGATCAACATGATTGGTGCAAGTACGTTAGCACAAGCCCAGATTTCAGCACGACCAGCTACGAATGGCCAGTCAAGACCGATGTTAAATTTACGTCCTTGAAGACGTTTAGTAGCAACGTTAGTAATACCTTGTGAAAGTGGTTCTACTGCAGCGATGAACCATGAACCGATCAATGAGAAGAGCTCCAAGCAGACACCGGCAGTCAAACCAAGTGACAACCAACCTTTAATAACAAGTTCCCATGAAGATGCATCTTCTACTCCAGCAACTGGATGTGGAGTTCCCATCAAACCGATAACGATACCAAGGATGAAACCGATAAAGAATTTAGAACCCCAGAAACCGATTTTCTTGTTCAATTTCGCAGCATCAAAGTCGAATTTATCAAGACCAGGGAAGAATTTATCAAAAATCTTATCCAAAACCATGATAACTGGGTTCATCATGTAGTTCATGTGAGTTGAAGTCATTGGTGATGAACTTGGTGCGTTAAGAAGGTCATCAAATGTTGGTTTCATCAAGTCAGAGTTGATGATTTTAAGAACCCCTACTAGGACAACTGCTGCAGTCGCGATGAAGAGTGAAACTCCTTGACTAACTCCATTGTTGTCAGCGTACCATTTGATCAAAAGACCTGTGATAGACAAGTGCCAGATATCGAAGATATCAACGTCAAGTGTATCAGTTTTCTTCATTGCAAGCATCACAATGTTGACAATCAACATCACAAGCAAGAAGTAAAGTGTCCAGGCAGAACCCCAAGTGATTGTAGCAAGTGGTGCCCAACCAACGTCGGTGATGTTCAATTGAATACCAGTATTTTCAACGAATTTTGCAAGAGAAGCTGAGAAAGCTCCGTTAAGCATTCCGATGATCGCACCGATACCTGTAAGAGCGATGGCAAGTTTGATACCACCTTCAAGTGCTTTGGAGAATTTCACTCCGAAAAGCAAGGCCAATACTGTCAAAATGATCAGCATGATGATTGGGCCACCCATAGCCAAGATAGGTTTAAAGAAATCGTTGGCCAGATTGATAATGAAATCCATAATTTTCCTCCCTTTATTTTTTATGGAATATTAACAAAGTAATAATTAGCTTAGTCCGTGTTCTTTGATTGCTGCTTCAATGTTGTCATAGACTGGAGCGCTCATAGCTGGAATACGGAACAAGATTGGTCCAGCTTCAACAACTGGAATACCAGGATCGAAGCCTAGATCTGTAGCAGCGATAGGTGTGAAGATGTCATAACCTTTAATCAAGTCTTCGTTGACGTCTTTTACCATAACTGCATCACAGTGAACATCATATCCACGGCTAGAAAGCTCTTCTTCTAGAGCACTTTTAATTTGGTGGCTTGAGTTAACACCTGCACCACACGCAGCAAGAATTTTAATCATTTGGATTTCCTCCGTTTTGTTATTTTTTTAATTTACAAATTAAGCTGTTGCTTCTGAGATATATTGGAATAAAGCTTCTGGTTCTGTAATCTTAGCTAAATCTGCCAGATGTCCATTACCAGTAAAGAAGTCCATCAACTGAGCTAGGATATTTGTTTGGCTTGAACTTGAGTTGTTGATGATAAAGAAGAGTAGTGAAACGTCCACTTCCTTGTCAGGAGCAATCATATTGTGAAATGTAACTGGCTTCTCTAAACGTACTACAACTACATTTTCAGTAAGGTTATGAATGGTATCAGTGTGAGGAATCGCTACGTTTGGCAAGTCTTTCCCTAAAAATTCCATATCTAAACCTGTTGGAAATGACTTTTCACGTTCGATCAAAGCCGATCGATAAGTATCCGTAACAATTTTACGTTCTTCTAATAAAGTTGCAACCTGATCAAAGAGTTGTTCTTGATTATCCGCTTCTAAGCAAAACACTAAGTCTTTGTCAAAGAAATGACCTAATCCCATAACATTCTCCCTTCTTTCTTTAACTTTTATGGTCTAAGTATAACACTATATGAAACCGTTGTCAATATTTTTTGTTGTATTTTGTTTGATTTTTTATTTTTTTGTTTGATAAAGCCCCGACAATCACTTTCAAACAGAAATATTGACAGTTATTTTTAATCCTCTATTTTAGCTCCTATCCATGAAAATAGCAGGCTTTTAAAACTTGAACCTGCTCCTATTATTTATTATTTTTTTGTTGCCCAACTTTCTTCAACCATTGGAAGCATTGTTTTTAATGTTTCCACTTCTCCTTCAAGGGATACATATCGAAACTTACTGTTGTCTGATTTAAAGATACTTGTAATCAAATATTTTCCATTTCTGCAATATAATTAACAACATAAGCTTCATATCCTCCAATAGTAGACTTAGATCGACAAATTTTCGTAAAGTCTTGTTTATATAGTTTTGAATCATAGATACTATTCGAAATTTGAACTATTACTAGTGCAGCATATTCGCTCTCTGAAATTCCGAATTGCTCTGATTTTAAGGTATTGAGAATTACAATATTGATTTCAGTTACATCACAGTACTGGAAATTATCTCCACCTTCAATCTCTTTGAACTGTATCCATGATTTTGGTATTTTTACATAACCATAATTATCGGAACCAACTTTTTTAGTTTCCTCCGTTTGGCTAAATAAGATAGACGATGATTAAGTGCCACTGGGCCGGACGTGATTCGCAACCACGCAAATAAAGCCTCAGCACTTGCACTGCTGGGGCTTTTCCGTTGCTCCTGACTTAGAAAACTATCACTTTTTCGCAGAATTCGTATAACACATTTACGGAGCAGGTGCAAGAAAATGCGTTTTTTGAGAGGTTCTGACTAAAAATACGTCTATTTATTTTTTATTGTAAAGTAGACCCAAACGAATGAACATAGGTTGTAAAAAGCAAATGAAAAAATTGCGAGGATAATAGCTCCTGTGTCTAAATAACCCATTTCGAGACCTCTTTTCAACAACAACAAGCCTGTAGTTTCGACAACGATCAAAAATAAAAATACATAAAAAATTTTCGCCTTAAGCATATTGTTACCGCCTTCTCTTCATATAATTTTATTGTAGAATAAAAATTGAAAAAAATCAAAAAAACATAACCACCATCTAACGGCTGGTTTGCACCAGAACGCTATAAGCCCAAATTACCAGCCAGCGCCTAAAGACGCTGGCTTTCACCTTGTTCAAGCCTCATTGCTCTTGACTCGTCACTTGCCTCTTAAAAAGGCGTGAGTATTACTTGCTACTATCCCTAAAGGGATCTTCATATTCTTTTACACTTAATTTATCTAGTGCTATATCATCTTTACTCGTTCTCAAATTTTCATACTCGTGAAGAAATCATCCACTGGATAATTTCTTTAATCTTGAATATATTTCTTAATTGTGGCTTCATTAAGTACATAATAACCTTCCGCCCAGAAATGTCGATTTCCAAACTTGTAGTTGATATTGGTGTGTTTATCAAACATCATAAGTGCACTTTTACCTTTTAAATAACCCATGAAACTCGAAACAATTATCCTTAGCGGAATACTTACGAACATATGTAGATGATCTGGCATCAAGTGTCTTTCGATAATAAGAAAAGTGTCAAAATATAACTGTATTTTGACACTTAAAAAATCATTATTTTATATTTAGCTTATTTTTTTCTTGAAATCACTACTATTCTTGAGCAAAAACTATTCTTCATCCATACTCAAGACGCTAAGAAAGGCTTCTTGGGGTACTTCAACTGAGCCGATAGCTTTCATTCGTTTCTTACCAGCTTTTTGTTTTTCTAGGAGTTTACGTTTACGAGAAACGTCACCACCGTAACACTTGGCAAGTACATTCTTACGAAGGGCCTTGATATCTGTACGAGCAACAATCTTATGTCCAATAGCTGCTTGAATTGGAACTTCAAATTGCTGACGAGGAATGATTTTCTTGAGCTTGTCAACGATGAGTTTTCCACGTTCGTAAGCAAAATCCTTGTGAACGATAAAGCTGAGGGCATCCACCTTGTCTCCATTGAGAAGGATATCCATTTTCACAAGCTTAGATGGTCTGTACTCTGACAATTCATAGTCAAAGCTTGCATAGCCACGAGTAGATGATTTCAGTTTGTCAAAGAAATCGAAGACAATTTCAGCTAGTGGGATTTGATAGATAACATTGACACGATTTTCATCAATATAATCCATAGTCACAAAATCCCCACGCTTGCGCTGAGCTAGCTCCATCACTGCTCCAACAAACTCTTGCGGTACCATGATTTGCGCTTTAACATAAGGCTCTTCAATGGTCGCAATCTTAGTTGGGTCTGGGAACTCAGATGGGTTAGAGACGTCCATAGACTCACCATCGGTCAAATTAACTTTGTAAATAACAGACGGAGCTGTCATGATGAGGTCGATGTTGAACTCACGTTCCAAACGTTCCTGGATAACATCCATATGAAGAAGGCCGAGGAAACCACAACGGAAACCAAATCCAAGTGCCTGGGATGTTTCTGGTTCAAACTGAAGACTAGCATCATTGAGTTGCAATTTTTCAAGGGCTTCACGTAGGTCATTGTACTTGTTTGACTCAATTGGATAGAGACCCGCAAAGACCATCGGATTCATCTGCTTGTATCCAGATAGGGGTTCTGAAGCAGGGTTTACCGCCAAGGTAACTGTATCACCGACACGAGTGTCTTGAACAGTCTTGATAGATGCTGCAATATAACCAACGTCACCTGTCGCAAGGAAGTCACGTCCTACTGCTTTGGGTGTGAATATTCCGACCTCAGTAACATCAAAGGTTTTACCATTGCTCATGAGCTGAATCTTATCACCAGGTTTGACTACCCCATCCATGACACGAACTTGGAGGATAACTCCACGATAAGCATCGTAAACTGAGTCGAAAATCAAAGCCTTAAGTGGTGCAGTAACATCACCAGTTGGTGCTGGAACTTTTTCTACAATTTGCTCGAGGATCTCGTCGATACCGATACCAGCCTTGGCAGAAGCCAAAACTGCTTCGCTAGCATCCAAACCAATGACATCTTCAATTTCTGTACGCACGCGCTCTGGATCTGCTGCTGGCAGGTCAATTTTATTGATGACTGGCATAATTTCCAAATCATTATCCAAAGCAAGGTAGACGTTGGCAAGGGTTTGAGCTTCAATCCCTTGGGCTGCATCGACCACTAAAATAGCTCCTTCACAGGCAGCAAGCGAACGCGATACTTCATAAGTAAAGTCTACGTGCCCTGGTGTGTCAATCAAGTGGAAAATATAGGTCTCACCATCTTTAGCCGTATAATTCAGCTCGATAGCATTGAGCTTAATCGTAATTCCACGCTCACGCTCCAAATCCATACTATCAAGTAGTTGAGCCTGCATTTCGCGACTAGAAACTGTTTCAGTCGCTTCTAAAATACGGTCTGCTAGTGTCGACTTCCCATGGTCAATATGAGCGATAATGGAAAAGTTACGAATCTTCTCCTGTCGTTTTTTCAAATCTTCTAAGTTCATGATTCTCTTCCTTTCAGGGTATCTATTAATTATAAATTGTTTTTAACATTTTGACAAGACCATACCCTGTTAGGAGTACTAATCTTCAGCAATAAAACCGTCATTTTCAATATAATGACGCTCAGTCATGCCTTGATCTGTAAAGATAATACCATGAAGAACACCACCATAGACAGCTCCCCCATCCATACCAACTTTACCATCTTCTGTTATCCAGAGTTCAGATGTGCCAGGTTTTTGATCCAACAAACCATAAACAGGAGTATGCCCAAAGACAATTGTTTTCCCAGTATGATTTTCTGCTTCATGGAAGGGTTTTCTGAGCCAGACTTTCTTATAATCTGTAGTTTCGTGCCAATCTTCCAAGGTCAAATCAATACCTGCATGAACAAATATATAATGTTCTGTTTCAATCACAAAGGGCATTTGACGAATAAAAGCAACTAGGTCTGCTGCTTCGGTCTCAACTCGTTTAGCATCTGCAATAGCATCAACCGGAGCATCCAAAGGCCGACCTAAAATAGAGTTGATGGTCGTATCTCCACCATTTCTACGGTAATGATCGTAACTCTCTTCTGGATTGTCTAACCAGGTTAAAAACATATACTCATGATTCCCAGACAAACAAATTGCCCTCTGGTTATCTACCAAGTCCTTGACCATCTCTAGAACCCGACGACTATCCTCACCTCTGTCAATCAAATCTCCAAGAAAAATAAGTTGTGTCTTCCCATCCCATGTCTTTAGTAGGTCCTCAAGCATTCCGGCTTTTCCGTGAACATCTCCAATTACATAGTATTCTGTCATCTATTTCTCCTTACCTTTTAACAGTTCTCTTGCTTGTGTCAGAGCTGCTTCGGTCACGTCTTCACCAGCCAACATTTTAGCAACTTCTTCTACACGCTCCTCTAAACTCAACAAACGAACCGTTGAAACTGTAGAATTCTCATCACTAACTTTCTCGATAAAGAACTGATTGTCCGCTATGGCAATCACTTGCGGTAAGTGTGAGATAGCTAAGACTTGACCATGCTGCCCAATTTTATGAATTTTTTGCGCGATTGCTTGAGCTACACGACCTGAAACACCAGTATCTACTTCATCAAAGACAATACTAGTTTTTCCTTCCTTACGAGAAAAAGCTGATTTGATGGCCAACATGAGACGAGACAACTCACCACCAGACGCTACTTTTACCAAGGGTTTAAAGTCCTCACCAGGGTTGGTTGATATATAAAATTCAACACTTTCATTTCCTTCTCGGCTAAATTTTCCATTGGTGAATCGTACTTGAAATTGGGCTTTTTCCATGTATAAGTCTTGCAATTCTTGCTTAATTTCAGCTTCTAAGTCCTGTGCCAAATGATGCCGAGCTTGAGCAACTTGACCCGCTAGGTCCACAAGATTCTTTTCAAGTTTCTTGAGTTCGACTTCCATATCCTCAGACGAGAGATTGTTCCCCGTTAAAAGATTATACTCATCTGTAATTTTTTCAAAATAGAGTAAGACATCGTCCACACTACCACCGTATTTACGTGTAATGGTGTGAATTAAATCCAAACGACTCTCAACCTGCATGAGGCGATTCCCATCGAAATCCAAATCATCGATGATGGATTCCAAGCGCTTGGTGATATCTTCTAAAACATAATAGGATTCAGAAAGGGAGCTTGAAATCTCACGATACTCTGGATCATACTCTTCAAGCCCTTCCATATCATTCATAGCTGAACGGACATTTGCTAGACTTGAGAACTCCTCGTTATCAAGCATACTATAAGCATTTGTCAAGGTATCCGCAATATTTTTATGGTTAAGAAGTTTGTCCCGTTCTTGATTGAGGGTAACATCTTCACCTGCTTTCAAATTAGCTGCTTCAATTTCAGCCATTTGAAATTCCAACATCTCAATTCGCGCCTTATGTTCTAGCTGATTTTTCTTGATATCAAGAACTTGTTTGCGCATTTGACGATAATCATCAAAGCTAGTCTGATAGGCTTCTTTTAATTCAAAGAAGTCAGTATCACCAAACTCATCCAGCATCTGAATATGTCGGTGTGGTCTCATTAGTTCTTCCTGATCATGCTGACCATGAATATCAACCAACTGTTGACCAATAGCCTTTAAAACGGAAAGATTAACCATTTGCCCGTTAACACGACTGATGCTTCGACCATTCTGCAAAATCTCGCGACGAATAATGATTTCATCACTCATTTCCAAGCCTTGTTCGTCAAAAATTTCTTGTAAAACCCGACTATTTTCAAGTGAGAAAAGACCTTCAATTTCAGCTTTAGGAGCACCGTGACGAATCACATCGGTCGTAGCTCTCGCTCCCAACATCATATTCATAGCATCGATGATGATTGACTTTCCAGCCCCTGTTTCACCAGTCAAAACAGTCATCCCTTCTTCAAAATTCAGAGAGATTGATTGGATAATGGCAAAATTTTTAATCGAAATTTCCAGTAACATATAAACCTACCAATTTTTAACTTGCTCAAAAATTTCTTTGGCTGTTTCTTCACTTCTCAATACCATCAAGATGGAGTTATCATCAGCAATACAGCCAAAAATTTGATCAGCAAATGAATCTGCCAACTGACTCTTGACGAAAGCAGTATTTCCTGGGATAACCTTCAAATTAATCATATTCCCCATGCGTTCACAATCGATAATGTTATTTTCTGCCAATTGCAAACTTCTAACGATTGATTTAGGTAGTTCATAGATGTAAGTATTATCTTTTAATGGAATTTTGACAATTCCAAGTTCCTTTATATCTCGTGATACAGTTGCTTGTGTTGCAGAAATACCGGCCTCTTTCAAATGCTCGACGATTTCTTCCTGGGTACCGATTTGATAATCTGTTACAAATCTTCTAATCTTTTCAAGTCTCTCTTTTTTATTCATCTTTAAACTCTCTATGTGCTCTCTCTACAACTTTTTCTATTTCAGTAACAACCTGATTGCTTGCCTGGTCTTCCTTCCGTAAATAGGCTAAGAATTCAATATTTCCATGTCCTCCTTGTATCGGAGAATAATCCAATCCTAGGACAGAAAAACCTTCTCTAACTGCCATTTCGGTAACTGTTTCCAGTACATATTGATGCACCTTGCCATCTCTGATAATCCCATTCTTACCAATCTGCTCACGTCCAGCCTCAAACTGAGGCTTAACTAGAGCAACAACCTGCCCTTGATCAGCTAAAACTCGGTGCAAGGCTGGTAAAATGAGGCCTAGGGAGATAAAACTAACATCGATACTGGCAAAACTCGGTTCTTCTTCAAAGTCAGTTTTTTCAGCATAGCGAAAATTAAACTGTTCCATGCTGACAACACGAGGATCCCGGCGTAATTTCCAAGCAAGCTGGTTAGTCCCGACATCAACTGCAAAAACTAGTTTAGCACCGTTTTGTAACATGACATCAGTAAATCCTCCTGTAGAAGCTCCGATATCAATGGTCGTTTTATCTTCAACAGTTAAATCAAATTTTTCTAAAGCCTTCTCTAGCTTCAAACCACCACGACTAACATACTTGAGCTTCTCACCCTTGAGTTTCAACTCTGTATCGTCAGGAATTTTTTCTCCAGGCTTATCGAACCGTTCCCCATTAAGTACAGCGACTACTAAACCTGCCATAACTCCTCGTTTGGCTTGTTCTCTAGTTTCAAATAAACCTTGTTTATATGCTAGTACATCTACTCTTTCCTTAGCCATTGATTCTCAAACTTTCTACTATTTTTACAATTGGTTCCTTGTCAAAGCTCACAACTTGACTAATCTCTTCAAGTTTCGCATTAGCTTGATCCAAAGTTTGATTGCAAAACGCTATCGCTTGGTCTAATCCCAACAAAGCAGGGTAGGTTGACTTTTCAGCCTGCAAATCTTTCTGAGGTGTCTTACCGATTTCCTCAAAACTTGCTGTAACATCAAGGACATCATCTCTCACTTGAAAAGCAAGTCCAATCAGTTCTCCAACCATTTTAAGTTGATTTTGAAGATTTTTATCCAATCCAGCAATGATTCCAGCTGCTTGAAAAGGAAAGGCTAAAAGTTTACCGGTCTTATTAGCATGGATAGTCTGAAGTTCCTCTAAATTCAAGTGTTTTCCTTCACCTTCCATATCCAATACTTGACCAGCTACCATTCCCATACTACCAGAAGCAAGTGATAGATTTGCTATTAAATCTACCTTAGTTTGGCTCGGTAAATCTGCTTGGGCAATCAAGGCATAAGGATCTAAAAAGAGGGCATCACCTGCTAAAATAGCTAGGGCTTCACCAAATTTCTTATGATTGGTTAAACGACCTCGACGGTAATCATCATCATCCATTGCTGGAAGATCATCATGAATCAAGCTTCCTGTATGAATCATTTCAAGCGCCGCTGCAACTTGTGCATGTCCGTGTGTAATGGAAAGTTGAAGGGACTCCAAAACTTCTAAGAGTAAATAAGGACGAATCCGTTTACCACCTGCATGTATGGAATAAAGAACAGCTTCTCTTAAACTGGATGCAAATTGTTGGTCACCATAAAAGTCTTCAAGAGCTGACTCAACCAAAGCTAATTTTTCCTGCTTGTTCATAGGAGTTCGCTTTCTGTTCCATCTTCTTGCATGACTTTGACCAAGGTCTTTTCAGCCTTGTCAAGAGTAGCTTGCAATTCTTTTGACAAGAGCATTCCCTTTTGAAAAGCAGCAATGGCATCTTCTAGTGCAATTTCCCCATTTTCCAAACTTTGAACAATAGTCTCAAGCTCTGCTAAATTTTCCTCAAATTTCTTTTGTTTTGACATTTCTTACCTCTAATTCTACCTGACCGTCCCGCATCAACAGTGATACTTGGTCATTTTCTTTCAAATCTTTCGCCGAAGCGACGACTACTTCGCCTTTCTTGACGATAGCATAACCCCTTGCTACGATTCGACTAGTATCTAGCATAAGGAGAGCTTCTGATAGACGTTTTACTTCAGCTACTTTTGCATCATAGGTCACAGCCATCTGGCTACGTATTAATTTTTGTAATTGTTGAATACGATCCTGGTAACGCTGAATCTTGATGATTGGCGATGATTGTTCCAATCGGTGGATTTGTTCTTGAACCTTTTGTTGATTTCGAACCAATTCGGCATTTAATCCTTGCTTCAGTCGCAACTGTAACTGATCCAATCGTTGCAAATATCCATCATACAATCGTTCTGGTTGTCTAAAGATGACAGATTGACTGAGGTTTCTCAAAGCTTCTTTTTTCTTTGATAAAGTATGTTTAACAGCTGTAGTCATCCGCTTCTCTTGATTCTGAAGGTAGGTCAAAAGGTCTAACTTTGTTACTGGTGTAGCGAGTTCAGCAGCAGCTGTCGGTGTCGCAGCCCTCTTATCCGCAACAAAATCAGCCAAGGTGACATCTGTTTCGTGGCCCACACTTGAAATAATGGGTAATCGTGATTCAAAAATGGTACGAACAACTATCTCCTCGTTAAAGGCCCATAGATCTTCAATGGATCCACCACCACGGCCGATAATCAGAACATCTAAGTCATCTCGTTCATTGGCTCTTGCAATATTACGAGCAATTTCCTCTGCAGCACCCTCACCTTGAACTTTTGTAGGATATAAGACAATTTCCACACCAGGGAAGCGTCTACTGACTGTAGTGATGATATCTTGAATCACAGCACCACTTCGACTGGTCACCACACCTATTTTTTTTGAAAATTGTGGTAAAGATTGTTTAAAGCGTTCTTGAAATAAACCTTCTTCTGCCAGTTTCTTCTTAAGCTGTTCAAATTGGATAGCCAAGGCACCAACACCATCTGGTTCAGCTTTTTCAATAATAATCGAATAGCTTCCACTTGGCTCATAGACTTGGACGCGACCAACTACATTAATCTTCATCCCTTCTTCCAAGTCAAATCCCAAACGTTGGTAGACACCCGACCAAATGGTCGCCTGAATAACCGCTCGGTCATCTTTAAGAGAAAAATACTGATGGGTTGGACGCTTACGGAAGTTAGAGACTTGACCAGTTAAATATACCCGTTCCAAATAGGGGTCTTTATCGAATTTCATTTTTAAATACTTGGTCAAAGTTGTAACCGATAAATACTTTTCCATCTCTACCTCCTTCTTTTCTCTAGTTTCCTGGGTATTATTATACCAAAAATATGCTTAAAAATCTTGAATTTCCACCTAGAATAGTGAAAATACAGGGAATTTATGTGTGAAATAATTTCTTAATATTTTTGCCCCTTTTTTGCCCCCTGAACAGAAAAAAAGCCCTTCGGATAAAATCCGAGGGGCTTAAAACGTTGTTAAATCAACGACCGAACTTTTGAGTTTCAAGGTTCGGGATAAAATAGTTCACTGAACTATTTTATTTTTTAAGGTTGTAGAATGATTTCAATCCACGGTATTCAGCTACTTCACCAAGTTGGTCTTCGATACGAAGCAATTGGTTGTATTTAGCGATACGGTCTGTACGTGAAAGTGAACCAGTCTTGATTTGTCCTGCGTTTGTTGCAACTGCGATATCAGCGATTGTTGAATCTTCAGTTTCACCTGAACGGTGTGATACAACGGCAGTGTAACCAGCTTCTTTAGCCATTTCGATAGCGTCGAATGTTTCAGTAAGAGTACCGATTTGGTTAACTTTGATAAGGATTGAGTTAGCAGCGCCTTCAGCGATACCTCTTTCAAGGTAAGCAGTGTTTGTTACGAAGAAGTCGTCACCAACCAATTGAACTTTACCACCAAGACGTTCAGTAAGAGCTTTCCATCCATCCCAGTCGTTTTCGTCCATACCATCTTCGATAGTGATGATTGGGTATTTGTTTACCAATTCTTCAAGGTAGTCGATTTGTTCTGCAGAAGTACGAACAGCAGCGCCTTCACCTTCGAATTTAGTATAGTCGTATACTTTACGTTCTTTATCGTAGAATTCTGATGAAGCACAGTCAAATCCGATAAATACATCTTTACCTGGAACATATCCAGCAGCTTCGATCGCAGCAAGGATTGTTTCAACACCATCTTCAGTTCCTTCGAAACGAGGAGCGAATCCACCTTCGTCACCTACGGCAGTTTCCAAACCACGTGATTTAAGGATTTTCTTAAGAGCGTGGAAGATTTCAGCACCGTAACGAAGAGCTTCTTTAAATGTTGGAGCACCAACTGGCAAGATCATGAACTCTTGGAATGCGATTGGAGCATCAGAGTGAGATCCACCGTTGATGATGTTCATCATTGGAGTTGGAAGAACTTTAGTGTTGAATCCACCAAGGTAGCTGTAAAGTGGGATTTCAAGGTAGTCAGCAGCAGCACGAGCTACAGCGATAGACACACCAAGGATTGCGTTTGCACCCAATTTACCTTTGTTAGGAGTACCGTCAAGAGCGATCATAGCACGGTCGATAGCTTGTTGATCACGTACATCGTAGCCAATGATAGCTTCAGCAATGATGTTGTTTACGTTGTCAACAGCTTTTTGTGTACCAAGACCACCGTAACGAGATTTGTCACCGTCGCGAAGTTCAACTGCTTCGTGTTCACCAGTAGAAGCTCCTGATGGAACCATACCACGTCCGAAAGCACCTGATTCAGTGTAAACTTCTACTTCAAGTGTTGGGTTACCGCGTGAGTCTAGGACTTCGCGAGCGTAAACATCAGTAATAATTGACATTTTATACTCTCCTTATGAGTTATATTTTTTACACCTCTATGATACCTTAAAAATCATCGTTTTTCAAGGAAAAACGTTATCTTTGTGCAAATTTTCCTTAACTTTATAAAGTAATCGCTTTCTTTTGTCTGTTTTCTCCTTTATTTTATGATATACTATTTTTATGACTGATGTATCAAAACAAATCCTAGAAAAAGCTCATGGTGGGCTTAAACTAAATCCAGATGAACAGAGACGTTTTCTCGGCACTTTTGAGGAACGTGTCCTTGGCTATGCAGACCTAGAAACAGCTAATGATGATAATTTTTATAAGGGTTATGTATCTATTTTAACTAGTCTGAAAAATGAAATTGAACCTCTGTTTGTCAAGATTTCTCCTCAAGTAGTATTTGAAAAACAGGTCTATTATTTAAAACAAGCCAAAGATGCTGACTGCCAAGCGACTATCGTTTCTGAAGATCATAACTCTTCTCCTTTTGGCCTAGTTATCCATAGCGATGCCCCTGTTCAAACAAGTGAAAAAGACCTCAGAGAGGCCTTTTCAGACTTGTGGCAAGAAAAAGAGACCAAAGCTCCTACTTCTCTTTGGAAAAAATGGTTTGGTTAATTCTTCTTCAAAGCTAAGATCTGACCAATGTTTGCCGCTGTATTTTCTAAATAGACTGTTGCCTTTTTCAGACTCTCTTCTAGTGGTTCACTTTTTTCTAAGATAGAAAAGGCTGCAACGAGATTTTCAAATGGTAAGGATGGTAAATCCTCTGACAAACTCCCACAAATAGCAATAACTGGAACACCATCTGGTGTTCTTTTTGCTACTCCAATTGGAGCCTTGCCAGCAAGACTTTGAGCGTCTAACCTACCTTCACCAACGATGACAAGATCTGCATCCGTAACCTTCTGATCAAAACCGATTAGATCTAAACAAGTTTGAATACCAGATACAATTGTTGCTCCAGCAAAAGCACATAAGCCAGCTGCAATACCGCCGCCTGCTCCAGCTCCTTCCAGCTTTAAGATTTCAGGAGCAACTTTACGATAGAAGTTTTCAATAGCAGAATCAACTTCATGAAATTGAGTTGGATCTAAACCTTTTTGTTTCCCAAATGTGTAAGTGGCACCATTAGGACCACAGAGTGAATTTGTCACATCTGCTAAGATTTTAATTCGCACATCAGAAGGAATAGATATAGCTTTCTCCTTTGAGATATCAGTAATTTCAAACAAGGATTGACCAGTAGCTAGAAGTTCATCCCCATTTTTGTCATATAACTGGTAACCAATTCCTGAAGCAATACCAATTCCACCATCGTTACTGGATGTCCCACCGACTCCGATATAGATTTCTTTCATGCCATGCTCTATTAAATACAGAATCAGTTGACCAATCCCCTTTGTTTGAATCTTCAGGGGATTTCGTTTTTCAATAGGAATTTTAGCAAGACCTATCAAATCTGCAACTTCAAATAAAGCGAGAGTTTCTTTATAAACATAAGGCATTTGCACTTCATCTCCATAGAGGCCTGTCACCAAAGCAGTGTTTTCTATAAGACCTAGTGTATTCTTAATAGCATTGACAGTCCCCTCTCCACCATCACCAACAGGTAAAAGTAGAAACTCTGAATCGGGTAAGGATCTTTTCAAGCCTCCTTTAATCGCTTCAGCTACTTCATTTGCGGGGAGACTCTCCTTAAAGGAATCAGGTGCGATAACAATTTTCATACACTCTCCTTTCTAATCAAAATAAATCTATCAGTTTCAATACTCTTGAGAAATCTCTTTCTTCAATTTGAAGGGGAATTTTCTCTTTCACGATTGCTTTGGCACAGAAGGCAACTCCAATGCCAGCTCTCTTCAACATTGCTAAATCATTAGCACCATCACCGATGGCTACGGTCCTCTCAATAGGAAGGTCTAGTTCTTCGGTCCATCTTATCAGTGTCTCTTCTTTGACTTCCCTAGTAATGATCTCTCCTTCAAGTTTTCCTGTCAAAAATCCATCTTTTACTTCAAGATGATTTGCAGCAATAAGCCTAATACCAAGTTCAGTTGCCAATCTTTCGACAATAGGCATAAAACCACCCGAAACTAGACCGACTTCTATTTGATTTTCTCGAAGAACTTTAATAAATTGCTTAGCATTCTTGCTGAGATGGATCTGTCTATAAAGTCTTTCAAATACATCAAGAGAAAGCCCTTTTAGAAAGCATACTCGTTTCTTTAAACTTGATTCAAAGTCTAGTTCTCCCCTCATAGCTTGGGCAGTCAGTAGAGCTACTTCATTTTCACACTCTGCTTCTTTCCCCAACAAATCAATAACTTCCTCTTCGATTAGAGTACCATCCACATCCAGTACACAGAGCCCTCTAGCTTTATTCATATAACTACCTTACTTTTTTCATTTCAAAAAAGAGGTTGGGACAAAAGATCCCAACCTCACTTTTTATTAGCAATCAAACTTTGACGCGGTTGCTGATTGAACTTTTTGTTCGTCTTTTAGACTCCAAAAAGCTCCTAATCATCCTCGCGGGGCTGGGACTACGAAATCGAGACTTTGTCTATCGATTTCTGTTCCACCGCCTTTTAACTATTTAGTTTGCTAAGCTATGGTACAAATCAAGATATGACTTGCAGGCTGTATCCCAAGAGAAATCACATTCCATAGCCTGAACTTGCATATTTTTCCAAACGTCAGGATGGTTGTGATAAACATCCAAAGCGGTTTGCAATGCCCAGTTGAGCCAATATGGAGTTAGGTTATTAAAGCTAAAGCCTGTACCTGTTCCATCAATTGGATTAAAGGCTTGTACAGTATCTCTAAGACCACCCACCTCATTTACCAAAGGAAGGGTTCCATATCTCATGGCCATCATTTGTGAAAGCCCACAAGGTTCAAAGCGACTTGGCATGAGGAAAATATCACATGCTGCATAAATCTCTTGAGCTAATTTCACATCGAAAGTGATATTGGCAGAAAGTTTTTCTGGGAATACTTGACTAAACCAAGAGAAGGCTTGTTCAAATCCTGGATCTCCAGTTCCCAAAAGAACGATTTGAATATCCTCTTGAAGCATTCGATGCAAGCTCTCAACTACCACATCAAAACCTTTTTGACGAGTTAAGCGAGATACAATACCAATCATTGGTACATCAGAACGTACTGGAAGACCAACTTTTTCTTGAAGTTTTGCTTTATTTTGAGCCTTTCCTGACAGATCATTTTTATTAAAATGATAGTCAAGAAAAGCATCCGTCTCTGGGTTGTACAAATCTGTATCTATACCATTAACAATACCTGAAACCTTACCAGATTCCATACGAAGAATCTGATCAATACCGCAACCAAACTCTGTAGTCATAATCTCATAAGCATAGCTTGGCGACACAGTTGATACACGGTCTGCATAGAGAATCCCTGCCTTCATCCAGTTAAAGCAATCATTCCACCTCACAGTTCCATCAGCATAACGTTCGAAACCAACTCTAAACAAGTCCCAAAGCATACTTTCAGAGTATTGACCTTGAAACTCTAAATTATGAATGGTTAAAACTGTCTTAATACCTTGATATGCTTGAATCCATCTGTATTTTTCCTTCAACAAGAAAGGAATCATCGCTGTATGGTAGTCATGAGCATGAAGAACATCAGGGATAAATCCAATACGTTCCATAGCTTCAAGGGCAGCAAGTTGGAAGAAGGCAAAACGTTCACCATCATCAAAATCTCCATACACATGGCCGCGGAAGAAATAATATTGATTGTCAATAAAGTAGAAAGTAACACCGTTTAAAACAGTTTTCTTAATTCCACAAAATTGTCTGCGCCAACCAACGTATACTTCGAATTGAAGAACATCTTCGATCTGATCACCAAACTTGGCTTCAACCATGTCATAGTAGGGTAAGATAACAGCAACTTCATGCCCAGCTTTTACTAATGATTTAGGAAGTGCTCCGATAACGTCTCCCAATCCACCTGTTTTTGAAAAGGGAGCGCCCTCTGCTGCTACAAATAAAATTTTCATGAAAGAATATCCTCTGTTACTTTTTCACCCTTCTTGATCACAACTGGATGTTCTGCTGTACCACGAATCACAACGCCTTCAGCTACTTCAACACCCTTGTCAAGAATTGCATACTCAACTTGAGCACCTTTTCCAATCACTACACGAGGGAATACAAGAGTATCTTTAACCAAGCTATCTTTGTTGATACGAACATTACGAGATACAACAGATTTAATAACTTCACCTTCAACGATACTACCAGATGCAAACTGTGAAGTATTTACTTTAGAACCAGACGCATAGTAGGTAGGTTCTTCATTTTTAACCTTGGTATGAATCTTTTGATTTGGTGAGAATAGGGAGTAGAATTTATGCTGATCAAGCATATCAATATTGGCTTGGTAGTAAGTTTCGACTGAATGAATATTTGCTAGGTAACCAGTATATTCGTAGGCAAAGGCACCTTCTTTTGCAGCCAGGTCACGAAGAACATAGCGCAATTTTTCTGGGTGATCTTTCTGAGCTTCTTCTTCCAAACGCTCAATCAACCATGGAGTATCTACTACAAAGATGTCTGTAGACATATTGTGTAGTTCTTGCTCAGATTTTTTATCGAAAAGTTTATGAGAAAGCACATGGTCAGTTTCGTCAATCTCAAGGATAGCATTTACTTCTGAAATTTCCTTCTTAGGCAATTTCTTATACACAACTGTAATTGGTGATTTTGTTGTATTGTGCAAATGGAATACTTGGCTGAGGTCAATATTAACTAAAACATCACAGTTCAAGGAAACTGTTTGGTTAGAACCAGAGCGTTTCAAGTAGGTCAAGAGTTGTTGATAGTACTCTTTACCAACAGTACTGCTTTCTACACGAGTATTGTAAATTCCAAGATAGTAGTGGCTAAGAAGAGTATTCAAACCCCATTCACGTCCTGAACGAATGTGGTCAAAAACAGAGCTGATATTATCTTGTTGGAAGATCCCGAAAATACTACGCACACCAGCATTTGCAAGACTTGATAGTGGGAAGTCGATCAAACGATATTTCCCTCCAAATGGCAAGCTAGCCACTGGACGGTTGTCTGTCAATGTTGACATATCATGAAAACCAACTGTGTTTCCTAAAATGGCTGAATATTTATCAATCTTCATCTGTTGCTACCCCCACTACTTCGTTATATCCGACTACTTGTACTTCTTCTGTTCCGTCAATTTCTACACCATCAGCAATGACAGCTCCTTCACCGATGATTGCACGTGTAATTTTAGCGCCTTTTCCGATAACTGCTCCACTCATGATGACAGAGTCAACAACTTCTGCTCCTTTACGAACTTGAGCTGCTGTTGAGAGGATAGAGTGTTTTACAGTACCATTCACGTAACATCCATCTACTACGAGAGAATCTTCCACTTGAGCGTGTTCTCCAAGGAAGTTTGGTGGAGCAATTAGGTTACGAGAATAAATCTTCCATTGACGGTTACGACTATCGAGAGCATTCTCTGGAGAGATATATTCCATATTTGCTTCCCAAAGAGATTCGATTGTACCAACGTCCTTCCAGTATCCATTGAATTCGTAAGCATAGACACTTTCACCAGTTTCAAGGTAGTTTGGAATAACGTTTTTACCGAAGTCGGACATGTCAATATTAGTCTTTTCAGCAGCAACAAGCATGTTACGGAGTCGTTTCCAGTCAAAGATATAAATCCCCATTGATGCCTTAGTTGATTTTGGTTGAGCAGGTTTTTCTTCGAATTCAACAATACGATTGTTTGCATCTGTATTCATGATACCGAAACGGCTAGCTTCTTTAAGTGGCACATCTAAGACAGCAACAGTCAAGCTGGCATTATTATCCTTGTGTGATTGGAGCATATCATCATAGTCCATTTTGTAGATATGATCTCCTGAAAGAATTAAAACATACTCAGGATTAATGCTGTCGATATAGTCGATGTTTTGGTAAATAGCGTGACTTGTACCTTCGAACCAACGATTTCCTTCACTTGCAGAGTAAGGTTGAAGGATAGAAACACCTGAATCAATTACATCTAGACCCCAGCTCGAACCGTTCCCGATGTGATTGTTAAGAGCAAGAGGTTGATACTGTGTGATAACCCCAACATTGTGGATACCAGAGTTGGCACAGTTAGAAAGAGCAAAGTCAATGATACGATAGCGCCCACCAAATTGCACAGCAGGTTTTGCAATGCTTTGAGTGAGTTTACCGAGACGAGTTCCTTGCCCACCGGCAAGGATTAAAGCTAGCATTTCATTCTTCATTTTCTACTCCTTTTTGAGATTTATTTGATTCTTTTTTAGCGGGTTTCAAGCGACGTTTGATTTTCCAGATACTTGCCCCCAAAGCTGGCAAAGTAAAGGTCAAAGTCTGCTCATAATCCTTCCATAATCCTTCTTGAGTTTGAACGGTTTGATTGTGTTCTTTCCAAACACCTCCCCATTGTTCCAACTCTGTATTCCAAATTTCTTCATACACACCTGCAACTGGCAGTCCAATTGTGAAATCAGGACGTTCGACTGGTGCCATATTAAAGACACAGACTAGCATCTCGCCTTTCTTTCCTTTACGAATAAAGGAAAGAACACTCTGATCTCTATTATCTGCATCGATAATTTCAATTCCATCATAGCTTGTATCAATTTCCCAAAGACAACGGTGGTCCTTATAAAGTTGATTCAACTGAGATGTGAAGTATTTCATCTTGGCATTCATTGGATCTTCAAGGTTTGACCATTCTAATTGCTCTTCAGATTTCCACTCTAAGAATTGACCGAATTCGCTACCCATAAAGAGCAATTTCTTACCAGGGTGACAAATTTGATAAGTATAAAGATTTCTAAGGCCTGCAAATTGATTATAACGATCCCCCCACATCTTATGCATCATACTCTTCTTACCATGTACAACCTCATCATGTGAGAATGGTAGGAGATAATTTTCATTAAAGACATACATAAAACTGAAAGTTACAAGGTTAAAATCATACTTGCGGTAAATTGGATCTTCTTCGTAGAAACGTAGGATATCGTTCATCCAGCCCATGTTCCACTTGTAGTCAAATCCAAGTCCACCCATTTCCTTCATGCCAGTAATCTTGGTACCTGAAGAAGACTCCTCTGCAATCATCATAACATCCGGATGAGCTAGCTTAATAACATCGTTCAAACGTTGAAGGAAATAATAGCCTTCATAGTTGAGATTGCCTCCGTCTTTATTTGGTGTCCATGGAGCATTGTCATAATCTAGATAGAGAATATTACTTACTGCATCTACACGAATACCATCTAGGTGATAGAAATCAATCCAAAACTTAATGCTAGAAATCAAGAAAGATTGGACTTCATTTTTACCAAGGTCGAAGTTTAGCGCTCCCCAACCGTAATTGTTAGCCTTATTATGATCTTGATATTCAAAAGTCGGTGTGCCATCATAGTATGCCAAAGCATCATCATTGATTGTAAAGTGACCTGGAACCCAATCCACAATTACACCGATATTGTTGATATGACATTCCTCAACAAAGTCTTGAAACTCTTCTGGACGACCATAGGCATGTTCTAAAGCGAAATAACCCATGAGCTGATAGCCCCAACTCAATCCAAGAGGATGAGACATCAAAGGCATAAACTCGATATGAGTATAGTTCATCTCAACAAGATATGGGATAAGTTCCTCTTTTAGTTGAGCAAAACTATAAGGTGTTCCATCAGGATTTCTCTTCCAAGATCCTGCATGCGCCTCATAGATGTTAACTGGTCTCTCGAAAAATCCCCAACGTTTTCTACGAGCTAACCAAAGACCGTCTTTCCATTTTTTCTCAGGAATTTCTGTTAAAACAGCCCCTGTGCCTGGACGAGCTTCAAAACGAACTGCCAAGGGATCAATTTTCATGAGTTGATGCCCATTAGCACGAGTAATATGATATTTATAAATATGTCCCTCTTGAGCTAAAGTGGTAAAAACTTCCCAAACTCCAGATTCATTACGAACCATGGGGATTTGATTTTCAATCCAGTTAGTAAAATCACCAACTAGATGGACAGCTTGCGCATTTGGAGCCCAGACACGAAAAGTATAGCCATACTCCCCATCTCTTTCCTCACGATGTGCTCCCAGATAGTGCTGAAGATGGAAATTTTCACCACTGGTAAAAGTTCTTAAAGCTTCTAATGTATCCATTAAATCCCCCTTTTATTTGAAAGCGTTTTCTTATTTTTTATTATACTACCTTTTTAGAGAAGTTTCAAGTAAATTACTATATTTTAAAAAATTATTTTGAAAATCTGAAAACAATTCTCTGATGCGTCCTGGGAAAATCATTTTAATTTTCTGATTTATCTTCACCTCTTTTCATTTTCTTACATTTTTATATAATAGTAACAAAATATTCGGATTTAAGCAATTTTTAGCCTGATATTTTTGAAAAATATATTGAAAATCCGTAAATATTGAGTTTATAACATTCAATATAGGTTGCAACTATTCAGAAACCAAGAATTTCCCCCTAAAAAATGAGAGTGGGACAGAAATCGGTAATTCGTTAGAATTCGATTTCGTTGTCCCACCTCCGCACAGTTGAGTAGGGCTGTAAAAGCTGATGAAATCAGCGTAGTAGAGCCCACTCAACCACTGCGTCTTGCTCGACATTCCAAAGACAATTGAGAGGCTAGGACTTTTGTCCCAGCCTCATCTTTATTTACTATTCTTTACGATTTATCTGCGCTTCCCTGAAAAACAAATTTCTCTGGATACTTTTTGATAAAACTTAGTTCATTCTCATTTCCATCATAATCATAGATAAAATCATCTGCTTCATCCAATTTCTCATAAAAAGCATCACCATACTCTTCTTCCATCTGTGCTAGCAGCTCAGATCTCTCTTCTCTATCAAAGGAGATAGTTCCGCCAAAGTATGCAAGGAGATTTTTGAAATTAGCAGCATGCTCCTTCATTCCAAATAGTTCGAAGCCCTTTAAAGTATCTTCCCAGACAATCCCTGTCGAATTATCAAAAAATTGATAGTGGCCTCCATTGTTTACTTCGATAAAATACCAGATAATTGCCAGAAGGTATCTTTGTTCTAAAGTAAAGATTTTTGCAGAATCGAGATAGTCTTTATAGGTGTTATAGATGTTAACAGTTTCGTATACTGGTTCAATAATATCCCAAGAGTCTTCTGCCTTTCGAACATCTTCTATCGTAATATTCTTGTAAAATTTCTTATTCTGTTCAGTTTTCATTTCTTGATTAGTTTCATTAACATCTTCAAAATAGTATTTCTGTAGCAGGGGATAGTCTGTTGGCTTGCCTTCAAAAACTTCCTTTAGAGAACCTACTTTAACCAACTCAATACACCAATCAATGACTGGATTTGTTGGGGAGGCAGCATTTTTGATAGCATTTTCTAATAAATCTAGAGCCTGATTAGCTTCAGTTTCAAAGTCCTTGTTCGAATCACTAGATAAACGCCAATGAGTAAAACCATTTCGATAATACCAAATAGCATCCCTGTCTTCTTCAGAAACCATCTCTAAAACTCTTTTGGCTTCTTCGAATTGACTCCAATTATTATAGACTTTGGCTAGTTCACTAAGGACTTGGCCACTTACATTTTCTAAGCCAAGCTCTGAGAGGATTTCCTTTATCTTTTCGAATTGATAGGTATGCTTAATGTCTTTGATACACTGAAGTTTTTCCTCTTCATTTAAAGTGATGAATTTTTCCAGAGTAATTGTATTGATATCCATAGCTATCTCCCGCTAAAAATAATGAGCTTTAATAATTTTAATTCAATTAGTAATGAAACTTCTACATTTTCTATCTGTCTAGGACTTGAAAATAAACTACTTTTTCTGAAAAATTTTAGGTTTACTTTGAACTTCAACGGAGACTTTCTAGAAGTATAGGCCGGGATCAAAAATCCCGACCTCGCTTTTTAGTAGAAATGAGTCTTTGAAACATTTTTGTTTATTCATTGGACTCTGTAAGATAGTTTTGCCCGACACTTCATTATCTCAGTCTTCAATCTAAGAGTCACGATAAAACATTCAAGACTGCCACACTGACATCGTCAATGGCATTTTCTTGGTTAGAACGGCTATTAGTTACCAACATTTCTAGGTTTCCTGCATTTTCATAGTAATATGAAGCCCCTTTAGCATTGAATACAACCAAGAAGTGCTCTTCGCCACCGTGAATCTCGTAGACAATCCAACCACTATTTTCAATGGCTGTGTGAACAAAGACATGACGGTATACTTCTTCATAGGTAGGGTATGAAAAGGCACTAGTCTGGGTTTTAAGACGGATGATCTGACGGACAAACTCGATGCTATCTTGACGCTCATTGATCAAATCCCAGTTGACTTGGTTGACGCTGTCAGGCGCATTATAACTGTTCATTGCTCGCTCACGATCTGCGTGAGTCAACTCTCCATTTTCGCCTGTAGCTACGAGTTTAGTACGGCCAAACTCTTGACCCAGTTCCATGAAGGCCATCCCTTGCATGAGGAGGTTCATAGCCGTTGCTGTTTCTACTTTCTTCATGATGCGCTTATCACTCTCCATCGGATGAAGAGTCGTAAGTAAATCATGTAAATTGTAGTTATCGTGGGCTTCTACATAGTTAAGAACCTGATTGGGGCTGAGGTAAGAACCCAGCTCTCGGCTTCCAAGGATAGCCTTTGCGATGATCGGCTCAGTACCTGCACCACTGACAAAACCAGATTTGATAGAACCATAGACTTCACAACCTTTAACCGCATCCCGTTGATTATCATTAAAGAATCCAATGTTTGGCAACTGATAGGCGTTGTCTTTCTTAGCCTTATCATAAGGAGCAAGTCCTGTTCCCATATCCCATCCTTCTCCATAGAGGATGATCTTAGGATCGACTTCGTCCATAGCCCAACGAATCATCTGCATAGTTTTGACATCATGGATTCCCATCAAGTCAAAACGGAAACCGTCAATATTGAATTCTTTTACCCAGTAGAGAAGAGAATCAATCATATATTTACGGAACATTTCATGCTCACTGGCAGTTTCGTTCCCGACTCCTGTTCCATTTTGGTAGGTTCCGTCATGGTTCATTCGATAGTAATAATCAGGAACCGTTGTTTGGAATGGCGCATCCACCGTTGAGAAGGTATGATTGTAAACAACATCCATAATAACACCGATACCAGCATCATGATAAGCTTGGACCATGGCTTTTAAATCACGGATAGCTTGACCTGGATCATTTGGATTTGTAGACATGCTAGTTTCTGGAGCATTGTAGTTTTGAGGATCATATCCCCAGTTATAAGTTACATTTCCATCAGCGTCGTATTCTTTATGACGGTCAGCAATTGGTTGCAGCTGAACATAATTGACACCAAGTTCTTTGATATAGTCAAACGCAGTCGACTGACCATATTGGTTAACTGTTCCAGTTTGCGCTGCACCTAAGAAGGTTCCTCTTAATTCTGGCGCAACACCAGATGTTTCAGACTTAGTCAAATCACGGATGTGCATTTCATAAATGACTGCTTGGCAAGGATTTTCCAAACGCCAAGTTGCTTCTGTACCATGCTTAACCTCAAAACCTTCGACCTGACGATCTTGATTTGAGACAATAGCTGAACGTTTTCCATCAGGACTTGTCGCTATTGTATATGGATCACGAGTTAATGACTGGTGATGAGGAAAGTCAATTTGGTAGTGGTAAGCACGACCTGCTAGGTTTTCTGAAACTGTTAAACTCCAAACTCCAATTGTATTATACTTGTGGCTATAGGAATAACTATTTCCTCGCTCCATTTCAAATGTTTTAAGGATAGGAGCGTCATTGCTCGCTGATTCATAGACTACTACTTGGACAGAAGTAGCTGTTGGTGCCCATAGGCTAAAACTTGTTTCATTTTCAGAAACCTGACATCCCAACTCTCCTTGATAACCCCAGTGGTGGTCAAAACTAGCACTATTGATTGCCTTATCGAAGGCAAAAGGATTTTGGTCTTTATAATGGGTACTTGCAATAGCTGGATTTTCAGAATAATAAACTGTATCATCTCCATCCAAAATCCAAACCTCTGTCAAAAGTGGATAATAATTGAAGCGAATAGGATATTCTTTGCTGACACCATCTTTTTCAACACTAAAAGTCATGGTCTCAAGAGCTACTTCACTCGATTGAGTCAGTGAAAATTTAGCTCCAAAATATTCTTCTTCTTTGATAAGCTCTACTGAATCTAGAGGCTTTTTGCTGAAACTGCAAGCCTCGTAAGCTTCATCTTTACGATGATAATGAATAAGTACAGGATAATTGTACATGGTTCTCCCTAATTTCTAAATAAATTTGATTTTATATTTCATGAATAATTCCTTGATCAATCGCCTCACGATTCACAAAAAATTCAATGTGATTATGGCACACTTCCAAATCTACTGGTGTGTCGCCACCGTATTCTCCATCAAGATTGAGCATAAAAGGCTCTTCCTGATCCAAAGTTTCAATTCGGAGTTTACTCGTTTTAAGGTATTCAACATTGATATCTGAAACGTGTTGGCCTCCATTCATGGCCTGAACTAGCAGACTCAACATATCGAAGATTTTATCTGTCTTTACTAGAATAAGCGTAAAATTGCCATCATCCAGTTTGGTATCAGGTGCGAATTGCTCAAATCCACCGATAGAATTGGTCAAGGCAACAAAGACAAGAGAAACTTCTCCTGTAAAAATTCCCCAATCATGGTAAATACGAACAGGACGGGCTTTGGATTTTGGGAACATCTCGATGCCTTTAGCAACGTAGGCCAGATAACCCAGACGCGTCTTCAGTTCACTAGGAACACTAAAGGTTAGCTCTGTAAGAGCTCCTGCCGCAGCAATATTGATGAAATACTTATCGCCAAAGGCACGACCAATATCAATTTGCTTAGTTTCATTTTTAGCAATGATCTTCGCTGCAGCAACTGGATCCCCCATAGGGATTTTCAATGCTCTTGCATAGTCATTGGTAGTTCCAGTAGGAATGATGGCTATCTTTGGACGATGTTCCAGCGGTGCAATTCCATTAACCACTTCATTGATGGTGCCATCGCCACCAGCTACTAAAACCAAATCAAAGCCAGCTTTTGCAGCTCTTTCTGCTTCTTTCTGGGCTGATAGGTGTTCAGGTTTGGTCTGAAAAGCACTGGTTTCATAGCCTATGCTCTCTAACACTTCTAGGACTTCCGCGATATTTTGCTTGATCATTTCCTGGCCTGAGGTCGGATTATAAATGAGACGTGCACGTTTTTTTTCTTCTTTCATAGCTTACAAACTCTCAAGCCAAGCTTCATCACGAATCTCTATTCCCAGTTCTTGTGCTTTTTGGAGCTTGCTTCCTGCATCTGCTCCTGCTACAACAAGGTCTGTTTTTTTCGACACACTACCAGTAACCTTGGCTCCTAGACTTTCTAATTTATTTTTAGCTTCTGAGCGATTAAGACGCTCTAGCTTTCCTGTCAATACGACAGTTAGACCAGACAAGGCTGCATTTGCTGCAACTGTCTGTCCTTTGTAGTCTAGATTAACACCTGATTCTTTCAATTCCCTTAAAAGGATTTCAGAACCCTCTGTAGCAAAATAGGTCTGAAGGCTTTGGGCAATGACACTTCCCAAACTTTCGATACTTGCAATTTCTTCAGGATTGGCTTGTGCTAGCGATTCGATTGAGTGGAAGTTTTGTAAAAGCAACTGACTTGCCTTACTTCCTACATGACGAATCCCCAAACCAAACAAGAGTTTTTCAGCAGAATTTTCTTTGGATGCTTGAATAGCTTGGTAGAGCTTTTGAGCAGATTTTTCCTTGATACCATCCAGCAAGAGCAAATCTTCAACAGTCAAACGATAAATATCTGCAACATCCTTAACCAAATCGGCAGCAAATAGTTTCTCCACGATCGATGGACCAAGGCCAGAAATATTCATAGCATCACGCGATGCGAAGTGCGTCAATCCTTCCTTGATTTGAGCAGGGCATCGCGGATTGATACAACGAAGCGCAACCTCATCTTCAAAATGCAAAAGCTTACTGTCACAACTTGGACAGTTTGTTGGAATATCTAGTCTTTCCTCTGACACACGCTTGGATCCTACCACTCGTAGAACAGCTGGAATGATATCACCTGCCTTATAGACAATGACTGTGTCATCCTTACGGATATCCTTTTCAGCGATATAGTCGACATTATGAAGAGTTGCACGACTAACTGTTGTACCTGCCAATTGAACTGGAGTAAGATTGGCAGTCGGAGTTACGACACCAGTTCGTCCTACTGTCCAGTCAACAGAAAGGAGTTTTGCTTCTTTTTCTTCTGCAGGGAACTTATAAGCGACTGCCCACTTAGGTGCTTTAACTGTAAAACCAAGTTGCTCTTGACCAGCTAGGTCGTTGACCTTAATCACGACACCGTCGATATCATATGGCAATTGGTCTCTTTCTTGACCTACTTCCTGGATAAAATCCCAAACTTCGTCCATGCTATGGGCTAATAGTCGTCTAGGGTTAACCACAAAGCCCAACTGTTCCAGATGATTTAAAACCTTCTCTTGGCTGTCTCTAGTTGAAGGACTTGCTTCCTGATAGAGGAAAGTTGCAAGATTACGCTTAGCTACTACTCCTGTGTCTAACTGGCGAAGGGTTCCTGCAGCAGCATTTCTTGGATTGGCAAATTCTGGCTCCCCGTTTTCTTGACGAGATTGATTGACCTGATCAAAAGAAGCTCTCGGCATATAACATTCACCACGAACTGTTATATCTATTTTTTCAGATAATGATAAAGGAATGTCTTTCACTCGTTTAAGATTTTCAGTGATGTTTTCACCAATGGAGCCATCACCACGAGTAGCTCCAGCAACAAAAATTCCTTGCTCATAAGTCAAGGAAATCGATAAACCATCAATCTTCAACTCACAAATATAAGTGACATCATCCAATTCTTTACGAACACGCGCATCAAAGGAGTCGAGTTCTTCACGAGAAAAAGCATCCTGCAAACTATAGAGAGGATACTGATGACTATATTTTTCAAAACCATCTAGAATCTTACCGCCGACGCGATGGGTCGGACTATCTGGCAAGACTTGCTCTGGATGAGCTTTTTCTAACTCTACCAATTCACGATAGAGACGATCATACTCACTATCAGATACAGATGGGTTATCACTTGTATAATACTCTGTCGCATAGCGATTGAGCAACTCAACGAGCTCTTTCATTCTTTCATTCATAGAACCATTTTACCATAAAAAGGACTCTATAAACAATACTCAAGCTCTAAAAAAGAAAATGAGAAGGATATTTCTATCACTTCTCATTTATTTTTATTTTTTACGATTCAAAATAGCATTCAAGACGATGGCTACTGTACTTGCAATGACAATACCATTTGAAAAGAACATTTGTAATTCAGTCGGTAATGTATTGAAGAGATTGCTTCCGTTCAATCCCACCCCAGCAGCAATAGAAACTGCTGCAATGAGGAAGTTGTGTTCATTGTGCTCAAAGTCTACACGCGCCAAGATTTGCATCCCTTGAAGTGAAACGAAACCGAACATGACGAGCATGGCTCCACCTAGAACAGGGCTAGGGATAATCTGTGCCAAGGCACCGAACTTAGGCAAGAGACCAAGTAAGATGAGGAAACCACCAGCGTAGTAGATCGGTAAACGTGTACGAATACCTGATAATTTAACCAAACCTACGTTTTGTGAAAACCCTGTATAAGGGAAAGTATTGAAAAGTCCACCAAGTAAAACAGCAAGACCTTCAGCGCGATAACCATTACGGAGACGAGTGCTATCGATTGGATCTTTAGTAATATCAGAAAGGGCAAGATATACACCAGTTGATTCTACCATTGATACAGTAGCGATGATACACATCATTATAATTGATGAAATCTCAAATTGTGGAGCACCAAAGTAGAATGGAGTTGGAATATGAACAAGTGGAGCTTCTGCTACTGGAGAGAAATCAACCAAGCCCATAGTCGCAGCGATGATAGTACCTGCAATCAAACCAATCAAAATAGAAATTGACTTAATAAATCCTTTTGTAAAGATATTAACCAAGAGAATGATAAGAATAGTGATTGTTGCTAACGCTAGACTTTGTCCCGTTGGTTTTTCGACGTTATTTCCCATATTCCCAATAGCTACTGGAATCAAGGTCAATCCGATTGTTGTAATGACAGAACCCGTTACGATTGAAGGGAACAGATTAGCAATCTTAGAAAATACGCCTGCTACAAGAACGACATAAATACCAGAAGCAATCAAGGCACCAAACATAGCACCACTACCGTGACTTTGTCCAATCATAATAAGTGGAGCAACAGACTGGAAGGCCACACCCAGAACAACCGGTAAACCAACACCAAAATATTTATTAAGTTGCAATTGTAAGAGAGTTGCGACCCCACACATAAAGATATCTGTAGAGATAAGGTATGTCAGTTGTTGAGGTGAGTAACCTAGGGCACCTGCAATCATAATTGGTACTAGGATTGAACCTGAGTACATGGCAAGTAAGTGTTGCAAGCCCAATACGGCCGCTTTTGAGTGGTTTTCTTTTTGATTCATTAGATGTCTGCCTCCTTGAAGATAACTCTTCCATTTTCAAAACGCTCTAAACGAGCAAGTGATACTACCTGATGACCTGATTTTTCTAACAGTTCACGACCATCTTGGAAAGATTTTTCAATCACAATTCCGACGGCCTCGACTGTAGCACCAGCTTGTTCGATAATCTGAATCAAACCTTTAGCTGCTTGGCCATTAGCCAAGAAATCATCAATAATCAATACTTTATCTTGAGGAGATAAGAACTTACCTGCAATAGATACGGTACTAGTTACTTGTTTAGTGAAAGAATAAACTTCAGCGGTTAAAATTCCTTCATTCATAGTGATATTTTTTGCCTTTTTAGCAAAAATCATAGGTACATCTAATTGTTCTGCAACATATAGAGCTGGAGCAATTCCAGATGCTTCAATGGTTACGACTTTGGTAATACCTGCATTTTTAAAATATTCTGCAAAGGTGCGACCAATCTCGCGCATTAAGGAAAAATCCACTTGGTGAGTCAAGAATGAATCCACCTTAAGAATATTCTCACCTAGAATATTCCCATCTTTTAAAATACGTTCCTCTAGTAATTTCACAATAACCTCCGAAATAAAAAGGGACTTACATAGTAAGCCCCTTAAAAAGATTGAAACAGATATCCCTGCTTCTTTTATCTCTCTTCGACTTACTCATTGTTAGGTATTTACGGTACCTTGTAGAAACGCCACGCCAATTCGCGACATAAATAAGTAATCATATTTTTAGTGAGCATCTCCATTCCAGATAGAGTTCTTCACAATCACATAATCTACATGTCTAAGATCAGCTACCTTTCGACCTCCAGCATAAGAAATCGAACTTTGCAAATCTTGTTCCATCTCAGTTAGGGTATCTTGTAAGTGTCCTTTGGCAGGAAGAAGAATTTTCTTACCTTCGACATTCTTATAGGCACCTTTTTGGTATTCTGAAGCAGAACCATAGTATTCTTTAAATTGTTTACCATCGACTTCGACAGTTTTACCAGGGCTTTCGATATGGCCTGCAAAAAGTGAACCAATCATAACCATACTTGCACCGAAGCGGATAGACTTAGCGATATCTCCGTGTGTACGGATACCACCATCGGCAATAATCGGTTTACGCGCAGCTTTAGCACACCAGCGAAGAGCTGCTAACTGCCAACCACCAGTACCAAAACCAGTCTTGACCTTAGTGATACAAACCTTCCCTGGACCGATTCCAACCTTAGTCGCATCCGCACCAGCATTTTCAAGTTCACGCACAGCTTCTGGAGTTCCAACGTTTCCAGCAATGACAAACGTATCTGGCAATTCTTTCTTGATGTGCTGAATCATTGAAATAACGCTATCAGCATGACCATGAGCAATGTCAATGGTAATGTACTCTGGAGCATCTTCCTTTAATTGACTAACAAAGTCATACTCGTAGTCTTTAACACCTACTGAGATTGAAGCAATCAAGCCCTGATCGTGCATACGTTTGACAAAAGGAATGCGTCCTTCTTCATCAAAACGATGCATGATGTAAAAATAGCCACCCTTGGCAAGTTGTTCAGCAACATCTTCATCCAAGATAGTCTGCATATTAGAAGGAACAACTGGCAACTTAAAGGTATGTTTTCCCAAGGTCACATGTGTATCAGCCTCTGCTCGACTTTGAAGGACACACTTATTTGGGATTAGCTGAATATCTTCATAGTCAAAGATTGGAAATTCGTTTAACATATATCTCTCATTTCTCTTCTTTAGACTTTCCTAAAGTTAGGAATAGCCTCGTCTTTTCCAGACAATTACTTTAACAAGTTTACAATAATGTCCGTTTTTTGTCAATTATTATGTTAGAAAACAAATAATGTTCGTGTTTCGTATTTTCGATCAAGAATATAACTAGACATTTACCCTGAATTTGTCTTACCTTTTAAATTTCTACCTAGATTTTCGATAAAAACTTTTTCAAAGGACTCCATCTTCCTGACAAAATCTTGATAGCTTTCAGCTTGTCCAGGGACTTGGATAGACCATTTCTTCAACAGGGCTCCATAACCTGCTAGCTTACCTATCTCATTATCAACTACCTTTTCCCTGCTTGGAAAAACAAGCCCAGCCTGCTCAGCTTTTAAAATATAAGAATAAGAAATCAGCTGGAACAAGTCCTCACGATTGATTCCCTTTTCAGTCAATTCCAGTTTTTTGTATTTAGCATCTAAAACTGTTCTTAGTTCTCTATTATAAAAATCTGGGAAAACTTTTCGTTTACGATCAGAAAATACCGAAATACCGTCCGTCTTGTCCTTATTTCGTGGATGGATGAAATTTTTTGGCAACAAGGTATAAACATACTCTTCCCAAAGCCAGGCAACATCAAAAAGAATACCATGGATTTTTTGCTCTTGGTATCCAAAACCGTGCTTTTCTCTGTTTAATATCATCAGACACAGCTCTTGCAACTTTCTGTATTCTCGAAAGTAGGCATGACGAAGGGGTTTATCTTGATTTCGTCGAATAACCTTAGCACGATCAGCTAGTTTATAAGATGGTGTTACACGAATAATTTCAGAGACATTTTCACGGCTAGTTGAGAGATTTTCAAGAACTCCTCTCCCTATACTTTTCTGATTCTTCATGAATTCAATTGTGTGACGGATCAGTTGTATGAGTGGATTATCATAGGTAAACTCTCTCGTTGTGTAGGCAATATTACCCGTGAAAGGAAGATTTTTCTTGAGATGATTTCCTACATCAATCACTCCCTTAACATGACTGTCATTATGAGAAAATCTCTGGTATTCCTTATAGAGACCTTTTCGGAGAGCAGCTTGTAAATACTTGGGAAAGAGATACATCAAAAGTTGATAGAGTCTATCTTCACGCGACAAAGCAACATCTAAACTAGTCAGATTGATATGAAGAACCTTTTGCAAAAGATAATGTAAAAAATAGTCATTACTTTCGTTTGAAAAACGAGAAGAAATGGTTAATCTCTCCTGACCGTAGCCAAGAAATCCAATGACATTTCCTGTCTTTATTTCCCGATTGACAGTTTCTAAGATTTTTTGATCCTTATCTAAGTCCGGAGAATATTCTAGGTCACTTGGAAAAATAAAGATATTATCTTCTTGAGAAAGATTTCCTAATGTTCTATCTAAAAGAAGTTGGCTTATTTTGGGATATTCTGCAATAAAGTCTTCTTTAATAATCTTATGCTGATTATCAGTGATCCGCATTTTCATTTCCATCGCCTTCATTGTTGTCAGTAACTACCTGATTTTTTTGCTCATTGCTTGTCTTGTCAAAGGCCTTTTTCAAATTTGCTATAGTCTCAACTTCCTCGTAAGAACCTCGTAAATAATCTTCCAAGAGTGGTTTCAGATAATCAGACCAGAGTAATTCATAGTCAAAATTCACTTCCTCCAATTTAAGGAAATAACTTGGACCGATATGATAGTGACTATTTAGCTCCTGAAGTTTTTCAATTTCAGCATTCAAGTTTCTTAGACGCGCTTTCGCTTCTTCAGCTTTATCGCCAAGAACATCATCTAACATACCTAGTTGGCTTTCAGCAGTAACTTCAACAAAACGAAAACGACGACGCATGGCAAAATCAAAGGTGTCCACCGAACGGTCAATATCATTCATAGTTCCGATAATATAGATATTTTCAGGGATATAGAACTTTTCATCAGTTTCGTGTAGATTGGCATATTGGGTAGAAACACTCCCCTTTTCACCACGATAACCAGGCTCAATTGAGAAAAAGAGTTCCCCAAAAATCTTAGAAATCTCACCACGGTTGATTTCATCGATGATGAAAACGAATTTCTTGTCTGTTTCAACCTCTGTTGGAGAAAGGTAGTCTCTCAGACCAAATCTCTTTCTCAATGTTTCTAGGACAGTTCTTCCGCCACTTTTGTAGTATTCTTGCTTATTATAATTTTTATCTTTATACAACTCGTAAACATATTTGCGAGGTATTGACCATCCTGGAACACCACTATCATAATTTACTGACAAATTTTGTCTACTATTAACAGATAAGTAAGATGTTTTTGTTATATATTCTTTTTCTTCAGCAACATTTATATATTCTAAGTAAGAATCCCAAGCTTGGTCAAAATTATCTTGTCCTCCAATCAATTGGGCTTCTTTTGCTTTCTGACAAAAATCTTTAAAAATACCATCCTGTAGCTTAAACTCAATAGCTCCATCCCCATTTGATACTGGTCTTAAACCCTCTACAAAATCCGTATAATCATAGGAAGGGTGAAACTGTACAAATCCGATTTGGTCTTCGTTGCCATCCGTTAATTCTTTGGCAATTTCTTTAGCAAGATAGGTTTTACCTGTACCCGGAGCACCACGGAGGATGAGGTTTTTGGATTGTAGTAAAGTTTGACTCAATGGATGATAAACCTTATATTCTAGAGACATTTTTTCTTCTTTCTTTTCTTTTTCGTCTAAAAATTGTGTTGAATATTCAAATAAGATACTTCCCGACAATGATGGTTCCAGCTCAGGATACTTTTGCAATACGAGTTGACAAATCTCATGATTCTGAAGATAAGGGCCCCCTTGATTTTTTTGAGGAAGTAGCTTGTTCCAGAATTTCTTTTGACTATTAAGATTTACACTTAAGAAAGGATAGCCTTCAGAATAGATACAAAGTAGTTTTGTAACAACTGCAGAACGTCCAATAAATTCATTCTTTGACTTTTTCATGTCAAAGATAGGATTATTGAAATCTAACTTTCTACCAGCTTGTATGATCTCATACAAATCCGATTTTAATTTGTTAAATCGGTCTTCTAGTTCTGATTCTGGAATGATTTTATTTGCTTGGTTCTTATAGCTTTTAGTATCCTCATTCCAATAAATACCAAATTTTGAAGAACCTCCTCCACCAATTCCCATAAATAATGAATGGTACTTTCCAGTCTCAAGAGCATAGCAAAAAGAATTACTTGTAGCACCTTTCCCAATGACATATTCATCGATAGACATGGTTAAAATTCTATCAAGTGGCCACTCCTTAAGAAATACTTCTCTCAATTCTTCATTTTTCAAACTGTATTGTTTTGCAGATTCTCTTAAATTAATTTCATTTTCTTGATACCAATCATAAAAATCTTCTAAACTAACTCTTCTATCATTCATCAATTAGACTCCTTTTACTGATAATGTTTGAATATTACACTATCTATTAACATATATTTCAAATCTAGAATAACACATCCCATTAAAAAAGAAAAGAATTTCTAAAGAAAAAGCCCAGTGTAGAGAGCTTTATTCCCTCATAACACTAGACTTCTTTTTTTATTTTAGTAATACTCACCCTGGCGGTAGTCCCATGAGTTAAAGGTATCTGACAGGTGCATCATGATTTTATCAATGTCAAGCCCTTTGCGGATAACGACTGGTGCTGGTGAAGTTGAACGTGCTCCTCCTTGTTCTGGGATGAGTTTTCCGTCCTTATCGACCATAGAAACCATCACACCTTGCTCGTAGCGCGTTTCAATCGTTTTGTCCGGTTGGATGGAAGCCACATAGTCGTCTGCTTCAATGACAAGGTCCACTGCTCCTTCGATACGTTCCCCGATACCTTCCACCTTACCACGGTTTCCTTTACCAGATGGGTTAGCAGATGAGGCATAGACCATTTTACCTTCTTCCCAAAGTTTGGCAGCCAACTGTTCACCAGCTTTACCAAACTTGATGACAAAACAGCTCGTTCCACGCACGTCAGTCATAAGTTCTTCACGACCATCACCGTATGCTTTCAATTTTTCAAAGGCTTCTGGTTTCCAAGGAAGGATACAACCGAGGAGAATATCTTCGTCCCAATGTTTTTGATAGAAGGCTTCGATTTCAGGATTTAGCTGTGCTAAAGCGCGAAGCTCGTCCATGCTACCACAAAGTACAACACCTGGTTTGTTACGGTTACGCTCTTTAGCTTCAAACTTACGCTCAAGACCTGCCTTATCGCTAGTCATGATAATGTAACCAACTTTAGTAGGACAAACGATACATCCACCCTCACCTTTTAAAATGTCATAGCCTTCTTGAGATAGTGTTCCGTTCCATTGAATGTGTTTTGTCATAGTTCTATTTCCTTTTCTATATTTATTCTAATCCTGCCAGTAGGCTGGGCGTTGTTTTTCATAAGCAGCAATCAAATCTTCGTACTGCATGGTAATACCGATATCATCCAAACCATTTAAGAGCTTGTGTTTCCACTCGCTATCGATTTCGAAAGTGAATTCTCCAACTGGTGAGATGATTTTTTGTTGCTCCAAGTCTACAGTTACCTGATCGTTTGGTCTCAATTGGGCGAGTTTTTCTCTAACTTCCCTTGGTTGAACAATTGGCAACATGCCATTATTGAGCTCATTATTGTAATGAATGTCACCGAAAGATCCTGCAATCACGACCTTAAAACCATAGTCTGCTAGCGCCCAAGCTGCGTGCTCCCTCGAAGAACCAGCTCCAAAGTTATCTCCAGTGATGAGTATAGTAGCTTTGCGATATTCAGGTCGGTTAAAGACAAAATCTGGATCCTCAGTGTACTTATCGTCCAGATAACGCCAAGCATACATGAGGTATTTGCCAAAACCTTTCTTGTCAATCAACTTCAGAAACTGTTTGGGAAGAATTTGGTCGGTGTCGATGTTATCATTCATGAGAGGAACGGTCGTTCCCGTATAAACTGTAAATTTCTCCATATCCTCTCCTTACTGAGCTTCTGGCATTTGCCGTACATCTACGAAACGTCCTGCGATCGCTGCCGCAGCTGCCATTGCTGGACTACAGAGATGAGTCTTAGCACCAAATCCTTGTCGATCTTCAAAGTTACGATTGCTAGTTGAGGCACAATGAACACCATCTGGTACTTTATCAGGATTCATTCCTAGACACATAGAACAGCCTGGATCTCTCCACTCAAAGCCAGCATCTAGAAATACCTTGTCCAAACCTAACTTCTCAGCAGCTCGCTTGACTGGTCGAGAACCAGGAACTACAATTGCTGTTAGATTGGGAGCTATTTTCTTTCCTTTGACAAATCGCGCAGCCAGTTGCAAATCACTAAGTCTAGCGTTGGTACAAGAGCCAATAAAGACATAGCCTAGTTGGATATCTGCTGGTTTTTGACCTGGTTGCAAATCCATGTAATGATAGGCTCGTTCATCATTCATATCTTTTATTTCTGGGAAGCTACTATCAAAATCAACACCCATAGCTGGATTTGTTCCCCAAGTCACCATAGGAGCCAATTCAGAGACATCCATTCGGATAACCTTGTCATAAACAGCATCGTCGTCGCTAACAAGCCTTTTCCAATCAGCAACTGCTGCGTCAAAATCCTTTGGAATACACTCACGTCCCTTTAGATAGTCATAAGTTGTCTGGTCTGGGTTCATAATTCCCATCTTTGATCCAAACTCAATGGACATATTGCAGATGGTCATTCGCTCTTCCATACTGAATGCATCAATCGCTTGACCACGATACTCAACCACGTAGCCAACACCACAAGCAACGCCATACTTGGCAATCAAGGCTAGAATGAAATCCTTGGAATAAACTCCCTTTTGAGGAACTCCAGTGAATTCTACCAGCATTTTCTTGGGTTTGACCTGCCAAATGGTTTGAGTTGCAAAGACATGTTCAACCTCACTAGTTCCAATTCCAAATGCAATCGCTCCAAAAGCTCCATGGGTTGCTGTATGGCTATCACCACAGACGATGAATTTTCCTGGTTGTGTTCGTCCTGTTTCTGGACCAACCATGTGAACGATGCCCTGTTTTTCAGAACCATGGGCCGCATGTTCAATCCCGAATTCCTCAACATTTTCTGCCAACTTATCAATTTGAGCCTTGGATATTACATCTCGAATATCATAAATATTGACAGTCGGAACATTGTGGTCAAAGGTCCCAAATGTCAAGTCTGGTCGTCTCAATCTGCGTCCTGCGTCTCGTAATCCTTGAAATGCCTGAGGACTGGTCACTTCGTGGATATAGTGTTGATCCACATACATGAGTTGTGGTTGTCCCTCTTCTCCTGTGATCACATGGAGGTCCCATAATTTATCAAAAATTGATTTTCCTGCCATTCATTACCTCCATACAAAATACAAAGCTACTAGTGTAGTTACTATTCCTAGGAACCAAACCGTTTTAAAGTACCATTTTCTAGTCTTGTGATGAAAAGTGAGTCCTGCCAACCAGGCACCAAAACCGCCACAAAAGAACGCAAATGATAATAAATATTTTTCTGGGATGCGCCAAGCACCTCTTCTTGCCTTGAATTTGTCAATGCCATAGATCAAGAAAATGATGAGATTCCAAATCAGGAGGGCAAAAGTAATTCCTTGATTTATCTTCATAATCTTTCAATGATGGCTTCCGTCATTTCCTTGGTCGAAGCCTGTCCTCCTAAATCTCTCGTTAAAATACCTGCAGCTAGACTTGCCTCAACAGCACGCTCGATACGCTCCGCATCCTCATATCGTCCAAAACTATCTCGCAACATCATCGCAACTGATAAAATCATGGAAATGGGATTGGCAATGCCTTGACCTGCTATATCAGGTGCTGAACCATGAATCGGTTCATAAAGGCTCGGTCCATTTTCAGAGTGACTAGCCGATGGCATAACTCCAAGTGTACCAGATAGAACGCTTGATTCATCAGATAAGATATCTCCAAAAAGATTTTCTGTCACGATAACATCAAACTTAGCAGGATTAGTAATCATGAGCATGGCAGCTGAGTCAACCAGCTGATGCTCCAAGGTTACATCTGGAAAATCTTTTGCGACTTCATCAGCAACTCTCCTCCATAGTTTTGAAGTTGCTAACACATTTTGTTTATCGATACTTGTAACGACTTTTCTCCGACTCCTTGCGATTTCAAAAGCCTTACGAATAATCCGCTCTACTTCCTCATAGCTATAATCGTTGATATCACGTGCCGATTTCTCTTCAAGGATATGATCTCCAAAGTAAATCCCACCTGTCAACTCACGCACTACTACAAAGTCAACACCAGCAATTCGATCTGGCTTAAGAGGTGATAAATGATTGAGACTCTCAAATATCTTTACTGGACGAATATTAGCATAGAGATTGAGTTCCTTACGAAGAGTCAGCAAGCCTTGTTCAGGTCGGACTGCGGCATTATCATACTGGGGACTACCGATAGCTGCTAGAAGAATAGCGTCTGCTTCTCTACATGCCTTGAGTGTTTCATCTGGTAAGGGATGTCCTGTAGCATCAATACCTGCACCTCCAAACGGTCGTCTGTCTATCTCAAAGTCAAATCCTGTTTTTTCAGCTATCGATGCAAGAACTACTAAACCAGCTTCCATGATTTCTGGTCCAATCCCATCCCCTGCTAGGGCAACTATTTTCTTTGTCATGGTATTCTCCTTTAAAGACTAGGCATGTCGCGATAGGAAACTGTTGTTCCCATCTCACCAGCATTCTCTTTTTGAACAAAGGTATTGGCATTAATGTAGGCAATAGCCGAAGCCTTCAACACATCGAAATCAAGGCCGGCTGCGTTAAATATAGTCTCTGTATCTCTGTTTTCAACAGTAACCAAGACTCTAGCCTGAGCGTCTATACCATCCGTTACCGCATCAATGGTGTAGGATACCAGGCGGACAGATTGGTTAAAGAACTTATCGATAGCGTTGAATATAGCCTCAACAGAACCTTGCCCTGTCGCATTAAATTCGACTTTCTCACCATCCATATTAGCCAGGCTAACAAGCGCTTCAATGTCATTTTCTGCATGAGTTTGAACTTGTAAATCATCAAAGTGAAAGCCTTCTGGGTTTTCAATCATGGTTCCAGCTACCAGAGCACGAATATCCGCGTCTGTGACTTCTTGTTTCTTATCTGCAAGTGATTTGAATTTGTCAAAAAGTGGCTTGATATCCTCTTCTGTGAAGTCTAAGGCCAATTCTCTCAGTTTTTCTACAAAGGCATGACGACCAGATAATTTTCCAAGCGGAAGACTGTTACTCTTGACACCAACCAATTCAGGTGTAATGATTTCATAAGTGAGAGGATTTTTAAGAACACCATCTTGGTGAATACCTGATTCATGAGAGAAGGCATTTCCTCCAACAACCGCCTTGTTTTTTGGAACTGGAATTCCTGAGAAACGAGAAACCATTTCAGACGTATTGATGGTTTCATTTAGGACAATACTTGTCTTTGCTTGATAATAATCTTGGCGAATATTGAGGGCCACCGCTATTTCTTCTAAAGCAGCATTCCCAGCTCTTTCTCCGATTCCGTTAATGGTGCCTTCAACACGTCTTGCTCCGTTCTTGACAGCAGCAAGGCTATTGGCAACTGCCATTCCAAGGTCATCGTGACAGTGAGGCGAATAGATAATCTGACGGTCAGTTTTAACATTGTCAATCAGATACTTGAAGATATTCCCATATTCTTCTGGTGTGGTAAAACCAACCGTGTCAGGAATATTGATATAAGTCGCACCTGCGTCTACCGCTGTTTGAACGACTTGTAAGAGGAAATCCAGCTCAGTTCTAGTCGCATCTTCAGGAGAGAATTCTACCACTTCAAATTTACTACGTGCATAGGAAACATGCTCTTTAATAGCTTCCAATATTTCCTCTTTGCTTTTATTCAACTTAAATTCACGATGAATAGGACTAGTAGCGATAAAAACATGGATTTGTGGATACTTAGCATCCTTGAGTGCTTCATAACAAGCGTCAATATCAGATTTAACAGAACGAGCTAAACCAGTCACCGCTGTTTTCTTCAAGACTTTTGCGATTTCCTGAACTGCAGTAAATGAGTCTGGACTAGCTGCTGGAAAACCAGCTTCAATTGCCGAAATTCCCCATTTTTCTAGCTGTTTTGCTATAGCAACCTTTTCTTTTATTGAAAAATTGACACCTGGTGTCTGCTCACCATCTCGAAGGCTAGTATCTAGGAATTCAACTGTTCTCATAAGATTTCCCCTTTTCTAAATTTGGTTTTAAAAAAACATCTCGCTCGGAGTTCCAAGCGAGATGTTGATTTACTCCCGCTTGGTAAGCCAAACAGGACTAATGCTTTTGCACTAGTCCGAGTACCTCAACAACAAAGCAAATTGATTAAACTTAGCTGTTTTCATGTTTGACTTTCTCCTTCGTTTGATTTCTTGTTTAGTATTTTAGCATAGGAAAAAACACATGTCAAGAAAAAATCCAATATTTTCTGAAAATTTCTTCAGTAAAGAATATTTTGCCAATTGAAAGTATTTGAAAAATCAAGTAAATCTAATTACTTTTTCAAGGTCAAGTTCCAACTTTTTTCGATCAATTCAAGCACCTCTTCATCTGATAAACTGTCATCAAGTGGCACACTTATCCAATAGCGCTTGTTCATATGAAAGGCTGGATAAATCCCTTTTTTTACCAACAAATCAGATACTTGATCATGTTTGAGATTGACTGCTTCCACTAGTCCTTCTCTGCCCTTTTCAAGCTTATCCCAAGAGATTCTCATCAAAACAGCATACCACTTTTGATTGCCCTCATGGCGCAAAACAGCTGTATCAGGTGATTTCTCCCATAGATATTCCAATTGATTTCCATACTTTTCTTGAACAAGTGCCATGATTCTCTTGGTCTGTGGACAGAGAAATCCCTGTACGTCAAAACAGGCCTTTCGGATTTCATAAAGAACTTCTAAACAAGCCTCTCGAACAGTTCCAACAAACGTACCTCTCATACTTGCCATATGAACTTGAGGATAAAGATCGCCAGTTTCTTGGTCATAAACTTGAAAACTTAAGTCTCCATCCTCAACTGTAACTATCATGAGAAAATCTCCGTGCAAGATAGTCGAACTATGGTTCCATACGCCTTGATTTTCTACAAATCCATACTCTTTAGCTTTTTTACTATTAAACTGATAAGCTTTAAAAATTTCAAACATAAGCGAAAACCGCTACCAAAAGCTAGCAGTTCCTTTCTATTTATTAAAAGACGACCTTAGTTCCATGTAATTGTGTCACACCCAGTTGGTCAATAAAGGTTTGACGGTTGTCCATGTCAATCCCTCCACCAGGTAAAATTTCAATTTTTCCTGCAGCGTGTTCTAGAATTCTGCGGTAGTGAGCAAAACGTTTTTCTAACGAGTCGCCAGATACACCTGCTCGAGTCAAAATACGTGTTACACCAGCATGGCTGAGCCAATCAATTGCTTCCAACTGATCTTGGTCGCTCAATTCATCAAATGCCATATGGAAAACAATTTCCATACCTTTAGATGCAGCAATTAATTTTTCAAGATTGGCCTTGTCCAACTTCTTATCAGCAGTCAATGCACCAAAGACAATGCCTTGGCTTCCTGCTTGAGCAGTTAGAGCGATGTCCTCAAGCATGATGGCAATTTCTAGATCATTGTATACAAAGTCACCACCACGTGGACGAATCATAGTCATAATGGTCGTATCGTAGTCGGCCGCCAGCTCCACAGCTGCCTTGGTTACTCCGTAGCTTGGAGTTGTTCCTCCAACTGCTAGATTGTCACAGAGCTCGATGCGACGAGCTCCTGCCTGCATAGCTTTTTCAAGCAAGGTTACATTTTCAGCACAAAATTCGTAAATCATTTGATTCTCCTTGAAGATTAGTTTAAATTTATTATATCATATTATTTCGAATATGTTTTTGTTTTTATCAAGGAAAATCGTTACTTATTAAAGCTATTCTTTATCAGGAATCACCTTAAAAAGATAGTAGGTAATAAAGATGGTTAAACATCCTAAACCAATTTTGACTGGTAAAAGAGGCGCAAAGTAAATAGAAATTCCCATCAAGATATAAATCGATACAATAATCTTTTTCTTACGTTCACGCGCAATAGACTTGGTCTCACGAAAGTCCGCTACGTAAGTCTGATAAAGTTTGGTATGATAAAGCCAATCTTCAAAACGCTTGGAACTTCTCGAAAAACAAGCAATAGACAACAAGAGAAAGGGAGTTGTTGGCAAAAGTGGTAAAACTACACCTACGAGAGCTAGAGCTAACGAGATAAAACCAATACTGAGATAAATGAAACGCATATCTTCTCCTTATTTAGAATAATCATTTACTAGTTTCCCACATTTTAATGAATTTTGTCAAGCCTTTACTAAAAAGAGCCTGAAATTTACTTTCAGGACTCATTCTTTTATTTGATTTTTTCTTCTTCGTAATCACCATTGCTACATACGATCTGTTTCCCGCCACCACGGATTTTTTTCTCCATGAGGAAGTTGCCACATTTTGGACAATCTCGTCCAACAGGCTTGTCCCAAGAAGTAAATTCACATTCTGGATAGCGATTACAACCATAGAAGATGCGATTACGCTTAGTTTTTCGTTCAATGATTTGACCTTGATGACAGCTTGGGCACTCAACACCAATTTCTTTCACGATAGCTTGTGTATGACGGCAATCTGGGAAATTGCTACAAGCATAAAACTTACCAAAGCGACCAAGTTTAATGACCATCGGACTTCCACACTCTTCACAATCAAATCCTGCTGGCTCATCCTTGATTTGGATTTTTTCCATTTCCTCTTCGGCTTTGGCAACCTCTTTAGAGAAGGGTTTGTAAAATTCATCAATGACTCGTTGCCATTGTTCTTTACCGACTTCGACATCATCCAGTTTACCTTCCATTTCAGCTGTAAAGGTTACATTGACGATATCAGGGAAATATTCAACGATGAGCTTGTTAACAATTTCTCCCAACTCTGTCGGTTCAAAACGCTTGGCTGCAAGGCGGACATAATAGCGCTTTTGAATAGTTTCAATAGTGGGTGCATAAGTCGATGGACGTCCAACCCCATTTTCTTCCAAGGTCTTAATTAAAGTAGCCTCAGAATAACGTGCTGGGGGTTGAGTAAAGTGTTGCTCAGGTTTACTATTGACCTGTTTGACAACATCACCAACTGCCATGTCTGGCAACATCTTATTCTTATCTGAGTCATTGTAAATGGCCAAGTAACCATCAAATTTAACCTGACTGCCATTTGCTACAAATTGAACTCCATTTTGAGAGAGCTTAACAGCCATGGTATCAAAGATGGCACCAGTCATCTGACTCGCTACAAAACGGTTCCAGATAAGGGTATAGAGTTTGAGTTGGTCTTTATCTAAGTATTTAGCAATTTTTTCTGGCGTGTTAAAGACACTTGATGGGCGAATAGCCTCATGGGCATCTTGGGCACCAGTAGCATTTTTGACCTTGCTACCATGCTTAGAATACTTACTACCAAAACGTTCATTGATGTAGCTTGCAGCTTCATTTTGTGCAATTGGACTAATACGAGTAGAATCCGTACGCATATAAGTAATCAAACCTTGGACACCTGTACCAATATTGATTCCTTCGTAGAGCTGTTGGGCAACCATCATGGTCTTTCGAGTACGGAAATTGATCTTGTTGGCTGCATCCATCTGCATAGTTGAGGTAGTATAAGGTAGTGGAGCGTTACGCTTGCGCTCTTTTTTATCTACCTGATCCACTGTAAAGTCTTTGCTAGACAGATGAGACAAGACTTCTTTGACCTCTTCATTGGTAGCCAATTTCATTTTCTTGCCATTCATTCCATAGAAGGATGCTTGGAATTGCTTAGTCCCCTTTTTGAAGACTCCATCAATCGTCCAATATTCTTCTGGTTGAAAGGCATTGATTTCATTTTCACGGTCAATGATGAGTTTAAGGGCAACAGATTGCACGCGCCCTGCTGATAAGCCCTTCTTAACCTTTTTCCATAAAATTGGTGAAATAGAATAACCTACCAAGCGGTCCAAGACACGACGGGCTTGTTGGGCATCCACCAAATCCATGTCAATCTTACGAGGTTCTTTAAAGGCATTTTTTACCGCATCTTTTGTAATCTCGTTGAAAACAACACGGTTAGCATCATTCTCATCTAGATTCAAAATATGAGCCAAATGCCAAGAAATAGCTTCTCCTTCACGGTCCGGGTCACTTGCGAGGAAAACTTTATTGGCTTTTTTAGCCTCTTTTTTCAAGTCATTAATCAGAGGACCTTTCCCACGAATATTGATATATTGGGGTTCATAATTATTTTCTATATCGACTGACATACTGGATTTTTTCAAATCACGGATATGACCGACACTTGCTAAAACTTTATAGTTTCTACCCAAATATTTTTCAATCGTTTTAGCCTTTGCAGGCGACTCCACGATTACTAGATTTTTTTTAACTGTTGATTTTTTCTTCTTTGTTGCCGTAGCCACAGTATCACACCTTTTCAAAGTAATAAACTTTATAAAGTGTAAACCATTTTTAGAGACCTGTCAAGACTTAACTACTATATATAGAAGAAAAGTTTGATTATTGAAATCTTCTAGACTTCTAAAACTCAAATTCTGCCAAAACATCTTGGCCACTTGTAATAAGTTTTGCTCCCTCTTGAACCAAATGATGACAACCATCTGAACGTCCATCTAGAATACTACCTGGAATGGCAAAGACATCTCTTCCTTCTTCCATAGCTCGCTCACATGTAATCAAACTACCTGAACGCATTTTGGCTTCTGCAACAATTACCCCCCTACATAAACCAGCAATAATCCGATTTCTTGCTGGAAAGTGATATTTTAATGGTTCTTCACCAGGTCCATATTCACTGAGTAGCAAATGATGTTGGCCGATGTAGTCCTGCAAACGTTTATTTGATCGAGGATAGTAGACATCTAAGCCAGTACCAATGACAGCAATGGTTTTTCCGCCACTTTGAAGAATAGACATATGAGCTGCTGTATCAATTCCCCTAGCAAGACCACTGACAATGACTAGTTCATTTTCCAATTCTTGAATCACCTTACGAACTGATTTTGTACCTGTTTGGCTACAGCTGCGACTTCCAACAACCGCAATTTTGGGCAACTTTAATAAGTTTATATCCCCCTTATAGAAAAGAAGAACTGGTGCGTCGTAGATTTCACAAAGGGCAAAAGGGTAGACATCATCTAAAATGGAGAATGACGGAAATTTCTCAAAATCTCTCTTTAAACGATCCATACTCTCAAGGCTTAGTTTGTGGTATCGTTCCATAAAGAGAACGGGGTTACGACACTCAGAGGCCTCAGCAATAGTCTCTAAGCTTAACTCTTGATCATAAATTTCTCCGAATTGAAGAACCTTCAATACCTGCTGATTACTTAAACCTGCTTGCTTCAACTTATAGATCTCAAAATTATCAATTTTTATCTTCATCATCTACTCCTTGTTTATCTCTCTAGTTATTTATTCGTAAATAAAAGAAAAAACTTCCTAACAAAAATATTTTGTTTAGGAAGTTAATCATTCATCGAATTATTAATAGTCTGGACGAAGAACACCAGTTACTGTCGCTTTAGTTGCTTCATAGTCACCATCTATAACAACCTTGATGATGCGTTTAGCATCTTCTTCTGGAGCTGGAACTAAAGGCAAACGAGTTGGCCCAGCTTCAAATCCCATATAATTCAGCACAGCTTTAACAGGAGCTGGACTTGGATATGAGAAGAGAGCATTGACTTTAGGAATAAATTGTCTCTGAATTGTAGCTGCTTTTTTAATATCACTGTTAGCGATAGCTGTGAACATCTCATACATTTCATCACCATTTGTATGCGATGCGACAGAGATAACTCCATCAGCACCCAAGTTCATCGCATGGAAGGCATCACCATCCTCACCTGTATAAATCAAGAATTCCTCTGGTTTATGCTCGATCAAATAAGCCATATTAGCAAGGCTGGTACATTCTTTGACACCGATAATATTTGGATGTTCAGCCAAACGAAGCATGGTCTCAGGAGTTAATTCTACCACTACACGACCTGGGATATTATAGAGGATGATTGGCAAATCAGAGGCATCAGCAATGGCTTTAAAGTGTTGGTACATTCCTTCTTGAGAAGGTTTATTGTAGTAAGGAACAATGGCAAGCCCTGCTGCAAAGCCACCAAACTCTGCTACTTCTTTAACGAACTCAATCGAGTCACGTGTGTCGTTTGTACCGATACCAGCAATCAAAGGAACACGCCCCTGAACCACTTTTTGAACCGCTGCAAATAGCTCCAGTTCCTCATCGTGTGTTAAGGTTGGACTTTCAGCAGTAGTTCCCGCTAACAGAATTCCATCAGTATGATGGGCCAATAAGTGCTCAATCAAGTCTGGAATTGCAGCAAAATTTATAGAGCCATCTGCATGAAAGGGAGTTATAAAGGCTGTGATGATTTTGCATTCTTTTAAATCTTGATAGGACATATAAACACCTTTCTCTATATAAGAAAGAGGCTGGGGCATACTTGCCTTTGCCTCCTGTTCTGTAAGTAAAACAACTAGATTCGCTAGATAGCGAAGGAGAGATCAAACTCTTCAAGTTACTGATTTCTGTTTCATGGCGCAGTGATTGATTGGAACTACTCATGTTTCCAACATTCCTACTTCCTAATCAACTGAGCGGGAGGAGTACGACTTTTATAGCCTGAGCCTTAAATTATAAAAGCGAAGGAGAAATCAAACTCTTCGAGTTACTGATTTCTGTTTTACTCCCTATTTCAATTCAAATTTTAATTCAGCTGTTGGACGAACCAATCCACGTTCATGAAGAGTTTCTGCAATTTGAACTGAGTTCCAAGCAGCACCTTTGAGAAGGTTATCTGAAACAACCCACATGTGAATTCCTTTTTCAGCATCCAAGTCTTTACGGATACGACCTACGAAGGTATCACGTGAACCAACTGCATTGATAGCTTGAGGATAGATTTGATGAGCTACGTCATCTTCAAGAACAGCACCTGGGAAGGCTGAGATAGCCGCTTTTACTTCTTCGATTGGAGCCACTTCTTTTGTTTCGATGTAAACAGACTCAGAGTGAGCTGATAAGACTGGAATACGCACACATGTTGCAGATACTGCAATGCTATCATCTTCCATAATTTTCTTAGTTTCCTTAGTCATCTTCATCTCTTCGTAAGTGTAATCATTGTCAGTGAAGACATCAATTTGTGGAAGAGCATTGAAGGCAATAGGATAATGTTTCTTATCACCACCTGAAGGCAAGATTTCGGCATGCAAATCACGTGGATTCACACTATCATTCAAAACTTCACGAAGTTCACGTTGTGTCTCAAGAATAGCTCCCATACCAGCACCTGAAACTGCTTGGTAAGTTGAAACAATGATACGGTCCAAGCCCCATTTTTGACGAACAGGCTCAAGAGCCACCATCATTTGGATTGTTGAACAGTTAGGGCAGGCAATGATTCCGTTGTGGGCATCAAGTGCATGAGCATTGACCTCTGGAACAACCAAAGGAACATCTGAATTTTGACGGAAGTAAGATGTATTATCTACTACTACTGCTCCAGCTTTGACTGCATAGGGTGCATATTTAGCTGAAGTTGAACCACCTGCTGAAAAGAGAGCAATATCAACACCCTCAAAAGCTGTTTCAGTTGTTTCTTCAATCGTAATATCTTGATCTTTAAATTTCAAAGTCTTGCCTGCTGAACGTGCAGAAGCCAGATAGCGAATCTTATCGATTGGAAGAGTAGATTCTTCCAACATTTTGATCATTTGAGCACCAACGGCACCTGTCGCGCCGACTACAGCAACTGTATATCCCATAAATAACCTCTTTCGGAATTTTCTAAAAATTTCTATAATAGAAACATTATACTACTTTTTAAAAAAAATGAAAAGTCTTTTCCTCATCTATTTTCTGAATGAACAAGAAAAAGGATTGCCTAGTTCTAGCAGATCCTTTTTCAATAATCTTATTTCTTAATATCTTTGCTTGTAAGGCTTATTAAAGGCTTCCAAGACATCTGATGGTGTTTCTGCATAAGATTTCACCTCTTTGAAATCTCCCTTTACGATAATCCGTTCTGTTGCATTATAGTCCACACAGGTTACCAAGGTAATCTCATTAATACCTTCACGGTCTTCTATTTCATCAACACGGTCAGGTGTAACATGTTTAACTTCACGAATGACGTAGGTATAAACTTTATCCTTGTCAGTTAGATAAATCTTCATACCTTCTTTCGCATTAACCAAAGGCGAGAAGAGCATTTGGCTTGCATTCTCAGCTGTAAAGATATGGTGACTAGCTAGAGAATAATTTCCCTCACCCATTTTTTGATTTGGTTTCATGGTTCCTGCTCCATAGAACAAGTTAACATTATCCAATCCTTTAAAGATTGGCAAGTTAATCTCTACTTCAGGAATGGCAATTCCACCAATAACAGGGAGTTGTTGGGCATCCCACTGGGCAGATAAAACCGCTTCGGATGAGATAGCCTTTACAGAATCGAAATCAAAATTTCCTTCTGTATCTTGATTTTCTTCCAATTTTTCTTTTGATACCTGGCTGACTTGGTATTTATTGGTATTCCAAACCATAAAGATATCACGAATTTTCGAGTTAAAAATCAGAGCAATTGATAGCACGATTAAGAATCCTGCTAGGATATTAATGAGTAGATTCTTACGTTTATTTTTTTTACTTACATTCTTTTTTTGAGACATTATGCTTCACTTTCTGTTTCTTTTTCTGCCCCAACTTCTTCTTTCTCCGCAGCTGCAACACTTGTAAAGGTTACAATCTTGGCATTCTCGTCTAGACGCATGACTTTCACTCCCATGGTTGAGCGTCCAGTTTGAGAGATATTGGCGACATTAGTCCGAATCATCACACCGGTATCTGTAATGATCATCAAATCTTCATCTCCTTTAACAGTCAGAAGACCCGCAAGTGGACCATTTTTCTCAGTGACATTGGCTGTTTTCATTCCTTTACCAGCACGTCCCTTAGTTGGATATTCAGTGGCAACTGTACGTTTACCATACCCTTTTTCAGTGATGATAAGAACTTCATCTTGGTCGGTAATCACTCTAGCACCAACTACTGTGTCACCTTCACGGAGATTTACTCCCTTAACACCTGTAGCGCTTCGACTCATGCTTCGGACTGAAGACTGGTTGAATCGAACTGCATATCCTAATTTAGTACCAATGATGATATCTGTGTCTTTCTCAGTTAGTAAGACATTAATCAATTCGTCCTCATCTTTCAGATTCAAGGCTTTCAGACCATTCTGACGAATATTGGCAAATTCTTTAACACTGGTTCTCTTAACAATACCAGCTCGTGTCGTAAAGAAGAGATAGGCATCATCACTGCGTTCAGATTCAACGTTGATAATGGTTTGAATACTTTCACCTTCGTCTAGTTTCAAAAGATTGACGACTGGCAAACCTTTGGCTGTACGACCGTATTCTGGAATTTCATAACCCTTAAGGCGATAAACACGTCCTTTATTGGTGAAGAATAGCAAGTGATCATGAGTACTCGTTGAAACCAATTCACGCACAAAGTCATCATCCTTGACTCCAGTTCCTTGAACACCACGTCCACCTCGTCTTTGAGCTGTAAACTCGTCTTGGTCCAAACGTTTGATATAGCCTTTGTTTGATAGAGTGATAAGAACATCAGACTCTTCAATCAAGTCTTCATCTTCAAGAGTCAGAACTTCACCGACCATCAATTCAGTACGACGTGGATCGCCAAACTTACGTTTGACCTCATCCAATTCTTCCTTGATGATTTGCGCTACACGTTCTGGTTTTGCAAGAATGTCTGCCAAGTCAGCAATCAAGGCAATGAGTTCATCATACTCTGACTGAATCTTATCACGTTCCAAACCTGTCAAACGGCGAAGACGCATATCAAGAATTGCCAAACTCTGACGTTCAGATAGCTTGAACTTGTTCATCAATTCAGCTTGGGCTTCTGCATCAGTTTCACTGCCACGGATAATACGGATAACTTCATCAATATGATCCAGAGCAATCAGCAAACCTTCCAAGATATGGGCGCGTGCCTCAGCTTTCTCTTTGTCAAATTGAGTACGACGAGTCACCACTTCTTTTTGGTGCTCAATATAAGCATCCAAGATTTGGCGAAGAGATAAGATCTTTGGAACACCATTCTGGATAGCCAGCATGTTAAAGCCAAAACTAGTTTGCATCTGAGTCATCTTGAACAAATTATTCAAAATAACATTCGCAGATGCATCACGTTTCACCTCGATTACAAAGCGAACACCCTCACGGTTAGATTCGTCACGAACGGCTGTAATACCTTCAATACGTTTTTCTTGAACCAAACGCACAATATGCTCATGGACTTTAGTCTTGTTGACCATATATGGGAATTCGGTAACAACGATACGTTCGCGACCTGTTTTTGTTTCCTCGATTTCAGTACGAGAACGAAGAATAATCGAACCCTTACCTGTTTCATAAGCCTTATGAATACCTGATTTCCCCATAACAAGGGTACCAGTTGGGAAGTCTGGACCAGGCAAAACTTCCATCAAATCTTTGGTTGTAACTTCAGGATTATCCATGACGAGTTTAACAGCATCAATGGTTTCACCCAAGTTATGAGGTGGAATATTGGTCGCCATACCAACAGCAATCCCTGTAGCTCCATTGACCAAAAGATTTGGGAAACGAGCTGGGAGAACCACAGGTTCACGTTCATTGGCATCATAGTTATCTACAAAATCAACCGTGTTTTTATTGATGTCACGAAGCATCTCAAGAGCAATCTTACTCATGCGTGCTTCAGTATAACGCTGGGCAGCGGCTCCATCACCGTCCATAGAACCAAAATTCCCATGCCCATCTACAAGCATGTAACGGTAGCTCCACCATTGAGCCATACGAACCATAGCTTCATAGATAGATGAGTCCCCGTGTGGGTGGTATTTACCCATGACATCCCCTGTAATACGGGCAGATTTCTTATGGGGTTTGTCAGGTGTCACACCCAATTCGTTCATACCGTATAAAATACGACGATGAACTGGTTTCAATCCATCTCGAACATCAGGAAGGGCCCGCGATACGATAACACTCATGGCGTAGTCAATAAAGCTGGTCTTCATCTCCTTTGTCAGATTGACATTCACTAAATTTTTATCTTGCATTAACAAATGCCTCATTTCACTATTAGTAACTAGATATATTATACCATAGTTTGCCTTAGATTTCAGGCTTCCAATCCGACTAAAACGTTTACATATCCATATGAAGGTTATATCCGTGACAAAGCTATTTAAAAGTGATAAAATGAAATCAAATAGGGGAAGCCCTTAAAAAAATGAAGGAGATGTTTAGACAAATGACACTAACTAAACAACACAAAAAAGTTATCCTTGTCGGCGACGGTGCCGTAGGTTCTTCTTACGCTTTTGCACTTGTTAACCAAGGTATTGCACAAGAACTTGGTATCATTGAAATTCCTCAATTGTTTGAAAAAGCTGTTGGTGATGCAGAAGACCTTAGCCACGCGCTTGCCTTCACTTCACCTAAGAAGATTTACGCAGCTTCTTACGATGACTGTGCAGATGCGGATCTTGTAGTTATCACTGCAGGTGCTCCACAAAAACCAGGTGAAACTCGTCTTGACCTTGTTGGTAAAAACCTTGCAATCAACAAATCTATCGTCGAACAAGTTGTAGCGTCAGGTTTCGATGGCATCTTCCTTGTAGCGGCTAACCCAGTTGACGTTTTGACATACTCAACTTGGAAATTCTCAGGCTTCCCTAAAGAACGCGTTATCGGTTCAGGTACTTCACTTGACTCAGCTCGTTTCCGTCAAGCACTTGCTGAAACTATCGGTGTTGATGCTCGTTCAGTCCATGCCTACATCATGGGTGAACACGGTGACTCAGAGTTTGCTGTTTGGTCACACGCTAACGTAGCAGGTGTTAAATTGGAACAATGGTTGCAAGCTAACCGTGACTTGAACGAAGCTGACCTTGTTGAACTCTTCATCTCAGTTCGTGACGCTGCTTACTCAATCATCAACAAGAAAGGTGCAACTTACTACGGTATCGCAGTTGCTCTTGCTCGTATCACAAAAGCTATTCTTGATGATGAAAATGCGGTTCTACCACTTTCAGTATTCCAAGAAGGTCAATACGGAGTTGAGAACGTCTTTATCGGTCAACCAGCTATCGTTGGTGCACATGGTATCGTTCGTCCAGTTAACATCCCATTGAACGACGCTGAAACACAAAAAATGCAAGCTTCTGCTCGTGAATTGCAAGAAATTATTGACGAAGCATGGAAAAATCCAGAATTCCAAGCAGCTTCTAAAAATTAATTTAATTTAATATTAAAAAAGAAATGTCTAGACAAATCAATCTAGACATTTTTTTGATGTAACTTTAATCCATTTGAGCAAAAGCTGCTTCTGCATCTGCATTACTAATCGCTCCAAGCTGAATTTTCCCAATTTTCCCTTGTGAATCAATTAAATACTCTGTAGGAATGCTTCGAATTTGATAGGCTTGAAAGGTTGCACCTTCTGTATCATACAAGACTGGAATATCTTTATAACCTTGTTCCTGATACCATTTTGGGAATTGATCAATAGTTTTTTCACCTTGAAGTCCTGGCGCAATCACCGATAAAATTTCGAAATCACGGTCTGTCTTAGCAGCAAGTTCCATTAATTCTGGCATACTTTTACGGCAAGGCCCACACCAAGATGCCCAGAATTTGAGATAAACTTTTTTACCTTTATAATCAGATAATTTCACTTCTTTTCCATCCATAGATTGAAGGGTGAAATCAGGTGCTTCTTTTCCGACCGAAACTCGTTGTAAGGTGGTTTGTTGTTGATTTTGACTTTGTTTACTTTCCTCTTGCCCACAAGCAATCAAAAGAAAGAGTGATAAGCAACTAAGTCCAAGACATAGGATTTTTTTCATCTTTAACTCCTTTTATCCAAATATTCCTGATAGTACATTTAATTGCCCAAATATCAATAGTATTCCCATAAGAATAATGAGCAGACCTCCAATTTTCTTAAGTAAGAGGATGTGAGGTTTTATTTTACTAAAATAAGGCATAACAAAACCTGATGCCAAAGCTAATAGTAAAAATGGAAGAGCCATTCCCATTGTGTAGACTAAGGTTAATAAAGCACCTTGAAGAGCACCGTTGCCTCCTGAAGCTGCAAGAGCTAGCACTGAGCTTAAGACTGGACCGATACATGGCGTCCAACCAAAGCTAAAGGTGATACCAAGAAGAAAAGCTGATAGATAGTGACCAGATTGACTCTGCTTAAAGTTAAGCGTCTTTTGTACTTCTAGCTTGCGTAAATGGAGGACCTCCATCTGATGTAAACCGAGGATTATAATGATAGTGCCCATGACATAGCGGAACCAGTCAGCATAGAGTAAATGACCAAGAAAGCCCGCTCCAAATCCTAGAATAAAGAAAATGACCGATATCCCTCCAATAAAGCAGAGGGTGCGTATCAAGCCTGACCATGCAACATCTCTTCCCAAAAAACGAAAGGTCCTTGATCTTTCATGATTATCCAAAAGTATACCCACATAGACAGGTAATAAGGGAAAAATGCAGGGAGAAAAGAACGATAAAACTCCCGCTAAAAAAACGGAGATAAAAAATAAACTACTTTCCAATTAATGACCTTCTTTCAAAATTTTCACTTTATATTTTACTACAAATAACATTATAAGTCTTAACTTTGCTACGCTATTATTTTAGAGAAAACAAAAAGGAGCTTAGCTCCTTGAAAATATTATTAATAAGTTCCCTCTTCACCTTGACTGGTCAAGATGACTGGACCGTCTTTGGTGATGACGAATTGGTGTTCGTACTGGCATGATAGACCACCATCAATGGTTTTATGAGCCCATCCTGTTTTCATATCAGTATCAATTTCCCAATCACCTGTATTGATCATAGGCTCAATAGTCAAAACCATACCTTCACGAAGGCGAAGGCCACGACCTGCGACACCGTAGTTTGGAACCATAGGCTCTTCGTGCATGGTTGGGCCAACACCGTGGCCAACAAGATCACGAACAACACCGTATCCACGACTTTCGGCATATTCCTGAATCGCTGCACCGATATCACCGATACGATTTCCTACAACAGCCTGTTCAATACCCTTATACATAGCTTCCTTGGTAACATCCATCAAGTTTTTCACTTTCTCAGATGGAGTACCTACAGCATAAGCCCAACAAGAATCAGCTAAGCCACCAGTAAAGCTTTGAGTATATTTTTTCATCTGCTCAACATTATTAAAGTTGAGTTTAGAAACATTGAGGTCTGACTTGGCAATTGGTCCACCTAAAACCATATCAACCTTGAGAAGGTCGCCCTCTTTGAGGATATAATGGCGAGGAAAGGCGTGGGCTACTTCGTCATTGAGCGAACAGCAGGTTGCATATGGATAATCCATGATGGCTCCATCAACACCGATTTGAAGTGGAAGGAAGTTCTCTTCTTTACAACGTCGGCGAACATACTCTTCTACTTCCCACATATCTACACCTGGCTTAATGATATCACGCAAGCCGATATGAATACTCGCAAGGAAATCTCCAGCCTTATCCATTGCTTCAATTTCTCTTGCTGATTTTAATGTAATCATCTTATCTCCTACATTCTAGTTAATTTTTACAGTTACATTTGCTTTTGATACAATCTGATGATTGAGGTAAATATCATAATCAATGATAGCAGAGCGTCTGGTGTGGTGAATAATTCTAGCTTGAATCCGTAAAATGTCATCAATCTGAACAGCTTGTAAGAAATAAATCAACATTTGTTCAATGATGAGGTTACGCCCGCTATTAACGACTAAATCTTGGGTCATATGAGTCAAGATTTCTGAAAGAACACCATTTGCTAGGACACCATTTTTTTCTAACATGAAAGGTTCAACTGTAATGACAACTTCATCATGGTGATAGGACAACTTCTGCCCAATCTGTTCTGAAAAGGTTGGTAGAGCTGAAACTTGAGAACGACTCATCTTTTCCATGACGTCACGCCTAGTAATGACACCTAGTAAGGTCTGGTTACTGCGCACAACTGGAACCATCTCAAAGTCTTCAGCAATCATTCTTTGACTAACGTTAGCGATATTCGTGGCTAGTCCAGTCATATAAACAGTTCGAGTCATAACCTTGTCAATGGTCGTACCTGGTGATTTATCACCTGCATCTCGCATGGTTACTACGCCAACGACAACCTGATGCTGATTAATAACAGGAAAACGGCTACTTCTATTTTTACGAACCAGGTCTAAATAGTCTTTAACTGTGTCTGTTTCCTGTAAATAACCATATTCATGACTAGTACGATAGATTTTTTCGACTGTCAGAATATCTGTCTTAATCTGGACATTTGACAAGGCTCGGTTAATCATGGTCGCAATCGTGAATGTGTCGTGTTTACTACGTAAAACTGGGATATTTTTCTTATTGGCTGATTCTAAAACATCTTCGTGAACTTCAAATCCACCTGTTACTAGAACTGCATTTTCGTTTTCAAGTGCCAATAATTGGATTCGCGTTCTGTCTCCAACAATGACGAGTCCACCATCGTGAAGATAGGATAGAATATTATTTTCAGTCATGGCACCGATGGAAAATTTGCTAAATTCTCTATCTAACCCATCCTGACCTGCCAAAATTTCTGATCCTGTGACTTCTGCAATCTCTGCAAAGGTTAATTTTTCAATTGCTACTTTTTTAGATTTTACCCGAACTGTTCCACTACGTGGTCTGGTTTCAACCAAACCTCTGTTCTCAGCCTCTTTGATAGCCCGATAAGCAGTACCATCACTTACTCCGAGTCGATTTGAAATACTGCGAACACTAACGCGTTTTCCTACTGGTAATTCTTCTAAATAAGCCAATATGTCCTGATGTTTACTCATTCAGATCTCCTTTAGTATAGCGGAATTCTAGATAATCTCGCATCTTTCGGGTATAGCGATCACTGCCTTTAAAGCGACGATAAAGACTAAAACCTGACTTTTGCGCTACCTTCTGACTAGCACTATTTTCCAAATGCGTTACGATTGATAATTGCTTTAAGCCAAATTGATCCATTGACAATTCACATAACTTAGTTACCGCTTCTGTCATATATCCCTTAGACCAATACTCTTTCTTTAAAAAATAGCCAATTTCCGCTTCCTTCTTAATCTCATCAAGTTTCTCAAACTTGATGGAACCAATCATCTTCTCATCCTTCTTATCGCAGATCGCCCAGATTCCCAAAGGTGACTTCATAAAATAGTTGGCAAGGGCATATTGACTTTCTTCAAGACTGGCTTGAGCTGGAAAGATAAATTGTAGATTCTCCGGATCAGATGCTAGAGCATGAAAGTCAGCAGCGTCGGCAAAAAAGAAGGGACGGAAATATAATCGTTCCGTCTCATAGAAAGAAAACATTGCTAATTTTGTCCAGATATTCATATTAATCCTCTAAGATTACTCTTCGATTAGTTCAATATCTGCTCCGAGGTTCCGTAATTTCTCGATAATATTTGAGTAGCCTCGAAGGATAAATTCAACATTGGTAATCTCCGTTCTTCCTTCAGCCATCAAACCAGCAATCACCAGTGCTGCACCTGCACGTAGGTCTGTCGCCTTGACATTTGCACCGTGTAAAGGATTGCCTCCTTTATAAATGATGTGATCGTTTGTTGTGGAGATATCTGCATTCATTTTTGCCAACTCGAAAACATGGTTGACACGTTTTTCATAAATGGTGTCAATCAATGTTCCACGCCCCTCTGCTTTTAATAGCAAAGGTGTAATGGGTTGTTGAAGGTCAGTGGCAAAACCTGGATATGGAGCTGTCTTAATATTGATCGCCTTTAAGTTAGATTGTTCTTCAACAAAAATACTATCTTCAGACACAGTCATACGAACACCCATTTCATCCAATTTGGCAATGAAACCTTCCAAGTGCTCGTACAGGACATTATTGATACGAATTCCTTGACCAACAGCTGCAGCCATAGAAATATAAGTACCTGCTTCAATACGATCTGGAATAACTTGGTGGCGTGTTCCATGAAGACTCTCAACACCATCAATGATGATCATGTCAGTACCTGCACCACGGATGTGAGCTCCCATATTATTCAATAGAGTAGCCACATCGATAATTTCAGGCTCACGGGCAGCATTCTCAATGACTGTACGGCCCTGGGCTTTGACGGCTGCTAACATGGTATTAATAGTAGCACCTACACTGACTGTATCCATGTAAATATTTGCACCATGTAGCATTGAACCCTGAGCAGAGAGATTCATGTTATCTCCCTCATAGCTTGTCTTAGCTCCCATCGCTTCAAAAGCTTTTAAGTGTAGGTCAATTGGACGTGGACCTAAGTCACATCCACCTGGTAACCCTACAGTTGCTTCACCGAAACGTCCCAAAAGGCTACCGTAAAAGTAATAGGAAGCGCGAAGACTGTTAATTTTACCATAAGGCATCGGTTTATTCTGAACACCACGAGGGTCAATCTCTAAAACATCATCATAGCGTTTGACACTAGCTCCCATGATTTCCATAATTTCAATAAGACTTGCCACATCAGAGATGTCTGGAACACAATCCAGAATCACCACATCATCAGCTAAAATAATGGCGGGTATCAAAGCAACGACACTATTTTTAGCACCGCTAATCGTGATTTCCCCTTTTAATGGTCTTCCACCGTTAATGACAATTTTTTTCATGTTATACTCTTTCACTATTTAATATGAAGGTCTTACCCTATATTATACCATATTTGATTCATAATAGCTATTCCTATGAAAGAAATAAGTCAACACTCGTCTTTAGATAGGCTTGAAAATCTTAGAAATAAGTTCGCATTTCTATCTGATTTTAGAAATGGGTACCAAACTGGGTATCAAAACAAAAAAACAGGCTCTCCGAAAACTCGGAAAGCCTTATTTAATGCTACTTCTAGCTTCCTCGCCTTTACATTTCAAGGCTCGGGATAAAAAGGTTCACTGGACCTTTTTATTTTGCGATTGGGTAAACAGAAACTTGTTTTTTATCGCGACCTTTACGTTCAAAGCGTACTACGCCCTCAACTTTAGCGAACAAAGTATCGTCTCCACCACGTCCAACGTTTACACCTGGATAGATGTGTGTACCACGTTGACGGTAAAGGATAGATCCACCTGTTACAGTTTGTCCGTCAGCTGCTTTAGCTCCAAGACGTTTCGCTTGTGAATCACGTCCGTTTGATGTAGAACCTCCACCTTTTTTGTGGGCGAAAAGTTGCATGTTAGTAAGAGTCATTTTTAACATAATGTTTTCCTCCGTGTTAGTTTTCTGTGATAACTCTGGTTTGGACGAACTCAGAAGAGTCCTCCGATAAGTTTGCCATTCCTAAGAAAAATGATTCAAAGAATAACTGAGTCATTTCTCTCTGATGTGAAGGGATATCTTTAGGAATTTCCACCATTAGATAACCATCTTCATCTTCGTTTAATTGTAAGATTGGTTCATAGCCTGCAAATTTCTCAATTGAATTGACAAAGTTAGTGGCAAGCGTAGAAACCGATGCACACACGACGTCAAAGCCGTTTTCGCCAATTTTGGCGTGTCCAGTAATCTCCGCACTCCTCAGCTCGCCATCTTCGGCTCTCTCAAAGACTGCTTGTATCATGTGTTCTCCTTAAAATTAAGCGTTGATTGCGTTGATGACAACTTTAGTATATGGTTGACGGTGACCTTGTTTACGGTGGCTACCTTTTTTAGGTTTGTACTTGTAAGTAACAACTTTCTTTTGTTTTCCTTGTTTTTCAACAGTTCCAACTACAGTAGCTCCAGCAACAAGTGGAGTTCCGACAACAGTGTTTTCACCACCAACAAGAACAACTTCGTTAAAAGTAACTTCTTGACCAGCTTCAACGTTCAATTTTTCAACGTAAACTGCTTGACCAACTTCAACTTTAACTTGTTTTCCGCCAGTTTTGATAATTGCGTATGTGCTCATTATGCACCTCCTATGATTTTTTGGGGTTTCCCCGTATTTTTGTGAAGACTCGCCTAGCATCGTGGGACGAACCACTTAAAAGAAGAGCTCTCAGTATAATAAAGAATAAACTAGGAATTGCGCCGAAGACATAACTTATGTTAGGCGAGGCAATAATGACGAAGTTTAAATTTGTAATACGACGAGCAACGATGTTCGTGCGGTTGCACAGGACTGTGCATAGTCAACTCTACAAGTATAGCACGATTCCTATTTTTTGACAAGCATTTATCATCAAAATTAAGCTTTTTCTCCGACTTTTTTCCTCCAATTAGCAAAAAGCATACTTAGATAAAAAATACTCATCATGATTGGAATCCCTAAAATTGTCTTCTCTTCATAAAAAATACTCAGATAAGCTGAGACAACAACTCCTAGAACAAAACTCGATAACAAACTTACAAAGATTAGACCTTCTCGCAAAAAGGGAGTATGTTTGGTTCGAACATAGTCCCCGAAGGCCAGCATCGTTCGTTTAATATTGCCCGTCATAAAAGCATTATTATAAGCAATACCCGAAACTTCACCGAAGGCTGTTGTCACAAGTCCCATACAAAAGGCCAGGGGAGGAACAATGTAAATATTATCAACTGTCAGGGGGACAAAGCCGATGATTATAGATAAAATTGCCAGAGGGACCAGAGATAAAATCGGTTTTTTGACAATTCTAAACTTGTCCTTGTAAATGGTTAGTACAAAAACTCCCAACATAAAAGACAGAAGGGTCAATATTTTCACTTCAGCATCTGCTACATTGCGCTGAACGATTCCAACTGATAAAAAAACGACATTTCCCGTTTGGCCTGCAACTAGAGTATTTCCACGTATGATAAAGGTATAGGCATCTACATAACCCGCACAAAAAGTCAAAAAAAGCGCCAATCTTTTTGAATGACGAGAAATTTTTCTCATAGGTAATAATCTCATACTACACTCCTATTTTTTCTGAATCTATTGTACCATTTTTTGAGGAAAATTCGAAGTGTCAAATAAAAGAATTGTCTCCCTTTGGCTAGTTTAGTCTATCTGTGATATAATGAAAGCAGTCATTACTTGTAGAAAAGGAGATTTCATGCTTAAACTCGGTATTATCGGTACTGGTGCAATCAGTCACCACTTTATAGAAGCTGCTCATACTAGTCAGGAATTCCAGTTAGTGGCTGTTTATTCAAGAAAGCTCATGACTGCTCAGCAATTTGCTAGTTCCTATACAGATGTTAGTCTATTTGATAATTTAGAGGATTTCTTCCAGTCTGAATTTGATGTTGTCTATATCGCAAGTCCAAATTCTCTGCACTTTACTCAAGCCAAGGCCGCTTTATCTGCTGGCAAACATGTTATCCTTGAAAAACCAGCGGTGACTCAACCACAAGAATGGAGAGAGTTAATTCAAATAGCTCAGGAGAATCACCGTTTCATCTTTGAAGCAGCCCGTAACTATCATGAGGAAGCTTTCACAACTATTAAAAACTTTTTAGTAGATAAGGAGGTTTTAGGGGCAGACTTCAACTATGCCAAGTATTCTTCTAAGATGCCAGACCTTCTTTCTGGAAACACTCCGAATGTATTTTCAGACCGTTTTGCTGGTGGGGCTCTCATGGACTTGGGAATTTATCCGATCTATGCTGCGGTTCGCTTGTTTGGAAAGGCACTTGATGCGACCTATCAAGCTCAGCAACTTGACAACACCATTGACTTAAATGGAGATGGTATCTTATCTTATCCCGGTTATCAAGTCCATATCAAGGCTGGTAAAAATATTACTTCTAATCTTCCTTGCGAAATATATACAACAGATGGAACCTTGACGCTCAACACTATTGAACATGTCCGCTCAGCTATTTTCACAGATCATCAAGGTAATGAAACACATCTACCTATTCACCAGGCACCTCATACCATGACTGAGGAGGTCGCTGCTTTTGCTAACATGATCAAGCAGTCAAACCCAGAACTTTACCAAGCTTGGTTAGAGGATACGTCACACGTCCATAACCTAATTTACACTTTGCGCCAGACTGCTGGCATTAGATTTGAGGCAGAAAAATGAAAACCAAACTACCTACAGAATGGCTAGAGCTAACCGAAAAACTCGGCTTTCAAGAATTCACACCTATTCAAACTCAGCTTTTTGATCCGATTTTAGACGGTCAAACCCTCCTTGGCGTCAGTCCAACAGGAACTGGTAAGACCCTTGCTTATCTCCTACCAAGTCTTCTTCGTCTACAAAAGAAAAAAGCGCAACAACTATTGATTTTAGCACCAAATACTGAACTGGCTGGTCAGATTTTTGAGGTAACTAAAACCTGGGGTGAAGCTATTGGCTTGACTTCTCAGCTCTTCCTGTCAGGTTCGAGTCAGAAACGCCAAATCGAACGACTGAAAAAAGGACCAGAAATTCTAATTGGAACTCCTGGTCGTATCTTTGAACTGATTAAATTGAAGAAGATCAAGATGATGAATGTGGAGACTATTATACTTGATGAGTTTGACCAGTTGCTAGATGATTCTCAAATCCACTTTGTAGAAAAGATTACCCACTACGCACCTCGTGACCATCAACTTATTTACATGAGTGCCACTACCAAGTTTGACCAAGATAAGATTGCGCCTAACACGCGCACCATCGATCTCTCTGATCAAAAGTTGGACAACATTCAACACTTCTACATGCAAGTAGACCAACGTCATCGAGTAGATATGCTTAGAAAACTGGCACATGTCGAGGACTTCCGCGGACTGGTATTCTTCAATAGCTTGTCAGACCTTGGAAGTGCCGAGGAAAAATTGCAGTATCGTGATGTTTTAGCTGTTTCATTAGCTAGCGATGTCAACGTCAAATTTAGAAAAGTTATCTTAGAAAAATTCAAAGATAATCAGCTAACACTACTTCTTGCGACAGACCTTCTAGCTCGTGGTATCGACATTTATAGCCTGGAATGTGTGCTCAACTTTGACGTCCCTAGAGATATTGAAACCTATACTCACCGTGCTGGACGTACAGGTCGTATGGGTAAAGAGGGATATGTTATTACCCTCGTTACACATCCAGAAGATCTTAAAAAACTTAAGAAATTTGCAAGTGTACGTGAAATTGTCTTGAAAAATCAAGAACTCTATATCAAATGAGAGTGGGACAGAAATCGGTAATTCGTTAGAATTCGATTTCGTCGTCCCACCTCCGCACAGTTGAGTAGGGCTGTAAAAGATGATGAAATCAGCGTAGTAGAGCCCACTCAACCACTGCGTCTTGCTCGACAATCCAAAGACAATTGAGAGGCTAGGACTTTTTGTCCCAGCCTCTTTTTTTATCCCCAGGTAATTTCTAAGCGATAGTCCGCAAATGGATTTCCTTCTTTGTTTTGTAGTTGATAGGCTAGTTCAATCTTTTGCTGATCAACTTGATAATGGTTTGTTTGGATGATAAACTCCTGTATCCCCATTGGTGTAGGAATATAGGCTAAACTATCAGCTTCCTTCAGAAAACGCATGATGGTCTTAGGATTGGAAAATCGAGACATCACCAACTCTGTATCATTAAACTTGAGCACCACTTTTTCCTTCTCCTCATTGTAAAAAAGGAGATAGGAAAAATCACCTTTCTCACGTAACTCAACGTCATAAAGTTGGTCGATCACTTCCAATTGTTCATCAAATTGGATGGTATTTCTCATTCGAATCTTCACTTCAAGTCCTCTTTCTACACTCTTATCCTACTATTTTACCAAAAACTGTAGCTTTTTGCTATAATGGTTTTATGAATGAAAAAGTATTTCGTGACCCTGTTCACAATTATATCCATGTTGATAATCAGATTATCTATGACTTAATCAATACCAAAGAATTTCAACGCTTGCGTCGTATCAAGCAGCTCGGAACATCCAGCTATACCTTTCATGGTGGAGAACATAGTCGTTTCTCTCACTGTCTGGGAGTTTACGAGATTGCACGTCGCATCACCGAGATTTTTGAGGAAAAGTATCCTAAAGAATGGGATCCTTCGGAGTCCCTTCTAACCATGACTGCAGCCCTTCTTCATGACTTAGGACATGGTGCCTACTCGCATACCTTTGAAAATCTCTTTGATACCGATCATGAGGCGATTACGCAGGAAATTATCCAAAGCCCCGAAACAGAGATTCACCAGGTTCTTTTACAGGTAGCTCCAGATTTCCCCAAAAAGGTAGCTAGTGTTATAGACCATACTTATCCAAATAAGCAGGTGGTCCAACTGATTTCGAGTCAAATCGATGCAGATCGTATGGACTATCTCTTACGTGACTCCTATTTTACAGGGGCTTCTTATGGAGAATTTGACTTAACACGTATCTTACGAGTTATTCGCCCTATCGAGAACGGAATTGCCTTTCAACGAAATGGCATGCATGCCATCGAAGACTATGTTCTTAGTCGTTATCAAATGTATATGCAGGTTTATTTCCATCCTGCCACACGTGCTATGGAAGTCCTTCTGCAGAATCTTTTGAAACGTGCTAAAGAACTTTATCCAGACAACAAAGAATTCTTTACTCTTACATCCCCGCATCTACTCCCATTTTTCGAAAAAAATGTTAGCTTAGCTGACTATCTATCTTTGGATGACGGAGTTATGAATACCTATTTTCAACTATGGATGACCAGTCCTGACAAGATTTTAGCTGACCTATCACAACGCTTTGTCAATCGCAAGGTCTTTAAATCCATTACCTTTTCACAAGAAGATCAAGAACAGCTTGCATCTATGAGAAAACTGGTTGAAGACATCGGCTTTGACCCTGAATATTACACAGCTATCCATAAGAACTTTGACCTTCCTTATGATATCTATCGCCCTGAATCTGAAAACCCACGAACGCAGATTGAGATTATACAAAAAAATGGAGAACTGGCCGAACTCTCTAGCCTGTCTCCTATCGTCCAATCCCTTGCTGGCAGTCGCCACGGAGATAATCGTTTTTATTTTCCGAAAGAAATGTTAGACCAAAACAGCATCTTTGCAAGCATCACCCAGCAATTTTTACACTTAATTGAGAACGATCATTTTACACCAAATAAAAGCTAAAAGAGGAAATTTATGAGTATTAAACTAATCGCTGTCGATATCGACGGAACCCTTGTCAACAGTAAGAAGGAAATCACTCCTGAAGTATTTGCCGCTATTCAAGATGCAAAACAGGCAGGTGTCAAAGTTATGATTGCAACTGGACGTCCTATCGCTGGCGTTGCCAAACTTCTAGATGACTTGAAATTAAGGGATGAAGGTGACTATGTAGTGACCTTCAACGGTGCCCTTGTCCAAGAAACAGCTACAGGGCATGAGATTATCAGTGAATCCTTGACTTATGAAGATTATCTAGATATGGAATTTCTCAGTCGCAAGCTCGGTGTCCATATGCACGCTATTACCAAGGACGGCATCTATACTGCCAATCGCAATATCGGAAAATATACCGTTCACGAATCAACCCTTGTCAGCATGCCAATCTTCTATCGTACACCTGAAGAAATGTCTGATAAGGAAATCGTCAAATGTATGTTTATTGATGAGCCTGAAATTCTGGATGCCGCTATTGAAAAGATTCCTGCAGAATTTTATGAGCGCTACTCCATTAATAAATCTGCTCCTTTCTACCTTGAGCTCCTTAAAAAGAATGTAGACAAGGGGTCAGCTATTACTCACTTGGCTGAGAAACTAGGATTGACCAAAGATGAAACCATGGCTATCGGAGACGAAGAAAATGACCGTGCCATGCTCGAAGTCGTAGGTAACCCAGTTGTTATGGAAAACGGAAACCCAGAACTCAAAAAAATCGCCAAATACATCACCAAATCTAATGACGAATCTGGCGTTGCTCATGCCATTCGAACTTGGGTGTTGTAGAAGAAATGGATACATGAAAACCGCTCAGCAGAGCGGTTTCAGATTGAAGTCAAAAAGATTTCAGTTTTTATAAATCTTAATTATTAATCCCTTCAAATTTATAATTAAATGCGAAAAACGAACAAAGTAGAATTCTGATTAACAGAAAACTATTTTTGTTCGCTTTTTTTATTTAAGCTCGGACTTTTGTCCCAGACTCATTTTTATTTTATAATTTATAATTTATTTCCGACATTGATTCGGTTAATAGCACGTTGCAATGCAATTTTAGCACGGCGCTCTTGGTCAATTAAGTGTTTGTCTTGTGCTTCTTCGATTTCACGTTCTGCACGAAGTTTAGCACGTTCTGCACGACTAACATCAATATCGCGCGCACGTTCAGCTGAGTCGGCGATGATGGTAATGACATCTTTAGCAATCTCGATGATTCCACCGTTTACTGCAATCCAGTTCACATGAGATTCATCATCGATGCGTTTAACCTTTACTTCATCAACTGCTAGAACCGCAATCATATTTTCATGTCGTGGCAAGATCCCCATCTCACCATCCAGAGTTCGTACCGATACAAAGCTGGCATGGTGATCATAGACGAGGCCATCTGGTGTCACGATCTGGACAGTTAAATGTGCCATAGATCACCTCTTAAAATCCCATTTTTTCAGCCTTAGCAATAACATCTTCGATTGAACCTACTCCACGGAAGGCATCTTCTGGGAGATGATCGTGTTTTCCATCAAGAATTTCCTTAAATCCACGAACTGTTTCCGCTACTGGAACATAAGAACCTGGTTGACCAGTAAATTGTTCCGCAACGTTGAAGTTTTGTGAAAGGAAGAACTGGATACGACGAGCACGTGCAACCAAGGTCTTTTCTTCGTCAGAAAGTTCATCCATACCAAGGATGGCAATGATATCTTGCAACTCATGGTAACGTTGAAGCACACGTTTCACTTCTGCAGCTACTGCATAGTGCTCTTCTCCAACAATTTCAGGTGCCAAGGCACGTGAGCTTGAAGCAAGTGGGTCAACGGCTGGGTAAATTCCCAATTGAACCAATTTACGCTCCAAGTTTGTTGTTGAATCCAAGTGAGCAAAAGCTGTTGCTGGCGCTGGGTCAGTATAGTCATCCGCTGGCACGTAGATAGCCTGGATAGAGGTTACAGACCCCTTCTTAGTTGAGGTGATACGTTCTTGCAATTGACCCATTTCAGTTGCGAGTGTTGGTTGGTAACCAACGGCTGATGGCATACGACCCAAAAGGGCAGACACTTCTGAACCAGCTTGTGTGAAACGGAAAATGTTGTCAATGAAGAGAAGAACGTCTTGACCTTCTACATCACGGAAGTATTCAGCAATTGTCAAACCAGTAAGGGCAACACGCATACGTGCTCCTGGTGGCTCATTCATTTGACCAAATACCATGGCTGTTTTTTCGATAACGCCTGATTCTTTCATTTCCCAGTAGAGGTCGTTCCCTTCACGAGTACGTTCCCCAACACCAGTAAATACTGAGATTCCACCGTGTTCTTGGGCAATGTTGTGAATCAATTCTTGGATCAATACGGTCTTACCAACTCCGGCACCACCGAAGAGTCCGACCTTACCACCTTTAAGGTAAGGGGCAAGAAGGTCGATAACCTTGATCCCGGTTTCTAGAATTTCTGAAGAGGTAGACAATTCATCAAAAGTTGGTGCTTTTTTATGAATTGGCTGACGCTCTGCATCTTCACCAAAAGGAGCTTCCAAGTCAATGGTATCTCCCAAAACGTTGAAGACACGTCCTAGAGTTTCTTTCCCAACTGGTACTGAGATTGGACGGCCTGTGTCCAATACTTCCAAACCACGAGTCAAGCCATCAGTTGATTCCATAGCGATGGTACGAATCATACCATCTCCCAACTCCAAGGCTACTTCAAGGACGATTTTTGTTTTTCTTTCGTCATTTTTGTAGACGACAAGTGCATTGTTAATCTCAGGAAGTTTTTCCCCTGCTGCAAACAAAACGTCTACAACGGGTCCGATAACCTGAGCAATTTTACCTGAACTCATCTCCTTCTCCTATTCTATATAAGATACTGTCGGTTCCTAGACTTGCTAGGTCCTAAGTTCATTCATTTGAGCAGGATGGCTTTATTCTAAAGCGCTAGCTCCTGCCACGATTTCTGTGATTTCTTGTGTAATCGCCGCCTGTCTGGCACGGTTATACTGAATGGTCAAATCATTAATCACTTTTTTAGCATTATCAGTCGCAGTTTGCATGGCTGTCATACCTGCAGCATTTTCAGCTGTCTTAGCATCAATAATAGCACCATAAATCATACTTTCAGCAAATTGTGGTAGTAATTGATCCAAGATTTCTTCACGACTTGTTTCAAGGTCAAAGGTCAAGCTATAGTTCTCATCCGCTTCATTTGGATCCAAGTCCACAATTGGAAGCATCTGTTCTACACGCATTTGACTTGTCAGTGTATTCACATGGTGGTTGTAGCAAACATAGAGCTCATCGAAAAGTTCATTTTGATACATTTCAATGGTTTTTGAAATAATCTTGCGCACTTCATCGAAACTCGGTTGATTTGCAAGACCACGCAATTCATAAATTGGCTGAATTCCACGTGCTTTGAAGAAGTCTGCCCCCATACCACCAATACAGATAACTTCAAAATCATCACCTGAAGGATGGTATTCCTTCTGAATTTCCATGACTGCCTTCAAGATTGAAGAGTTATAGCCACCAACTAGACCACGGTCTGATGTAATGACGATATAACCAGTTTTCTTGACTGGTCGGCTAATCAACATCGGATTTGTTGATCCACCTGCTCCATCCCCATGAAGGATATCTGTAAGGAGTTTACGGACTTTTTGAGCATAAATTTGGAAGTTTCGAGCAGCTTCTTCAGAACGACCTAACTTAGCTGCAGATACCATCTGCATAGCGTTAGTAATTTGACTAGTATTTTTTGTTGAGGCGATTTTTGTTTTAATATCATTTAGAGATACTGCCATCTGACACCTCTATTCTTATTGGAAGCTGGATTGATTGAGAAACTCGGTAATCGCAGCATCCAAGACTGCTTCTTCTGGCAAGTCTTTTGTTTCACGAATGGTTTCCAAAATCTCAGGATGTTGCGCATCAAAGAAGTCATGGAATTCGGCTTCAAAGCGGACAATATCATCTACTGAAATAGTATCCAAGAAACCATGTGTCAGAGCATAAAGAATGGTTACTTGTTTCTCAACAGGTAATGGCTTATGAACTGGTTGTTTCAATACTTCAACAGTACGACGACCACGGTTCAATTTAGCCTGAGTAGCTGCATCCAAGTCTGAACCAAATTTAGTGAAGGCTTCCAACTCACGGTATGAAGCAAGGTCGATACGAAGGGTACCAGCAACCTTCTTCATTGCTTTAATTTGAGCAGAACCACCTACACGAGATACAGAAGAACCTGCATCGATGGCTGGACGGATACCTGCATTAAAGAGACCATCGCCAAGGAAAATTTGTCCGTCCGTAATAGAGATTACGTTGGTCGCGATATAGGCTGAGATATCTCCTGCTTGTGTCTCGATAAATGGTAGAGCCGTGATAGATCCACCACCAAGCTCATCAGATACTTTTGCAGAACGCTCAAGTAGACGGCTGTGAAGGTAGAAAACATCCCCTGGGAAAGCTTCACGACCTGGAGGACGGCGAAGCAAGAGAGACAGTTCACGATAAGCTACCGCTTGTTTTGATAAATCATCATAAACGATCAACACATGCTTACCTTGGTACATAAATTCTTCCGCCATGGCAACCCCAGCATAAGGAGCTAGGAAGAGCAATGGAGATGGTTGTGAAGCAGAAGCTGTCACAACAATTGTGTAATCCAAGGCACCGTACTGACGAAGTGTTTCCACTTGTGTACGAACTGTTGATTCTTTTTGTCCAATCGCTACATAGATACAAATCATATCTTGACCTTTTTGGTTCAAGATAGCGTCAATAGCGATAGTTGTCTTCCCTGTTTGACGGTCACCAATGATCAACTCACGTTGGCCACGACCGATCGGAACAAGGGCGTCAATAGCTTTCAAACCTGTTTGCAATGGTTCTGAGACAGACTTACGTTGCATAACACCAGGCGCTGGTGCTTCAACCGGACGAGTCTTGTCTGTATTAATCGGACCCAAACCATCCACTGGACGACCTAGTGGATCGACAACACGTCCAATCAAGCTATCACCAACAGGGACTTCCATGATTTTACCCGTACGACGAATTGTATCGCCTTCACGGATATCTGTAAAGTCCCCAAGAATGATGATACCAACATCAGTTGACTCTAAGTTTTGCGCCATACCATAAGAGCCGTTTTCAAAAATCAACAGCTCTCCACTCATGGCATTTTCGAGGCCATGAGCACGCGCAATTCCGTCTCCGATGTAGGTTACAACACCTGTTTCAGTCACATCAAAATTGGGTTTGAAATTTTCAATTTGTTGCTTAATTAAAGCGCTGATTTCTTGTGCGTTAATTGCCAAAAGAACACCACTTTCTATTTCAAATTTTCCTTAACAACTTTAAGTTGTTGTTTAATACTAACATCAATTGTCTTGTGATTGGCAAAAATAACAAAACCACC